>NZ_JAUBQD010000003.1:102077-253969 GCF_036701085.1 Microcoleus sp. Pol7_A1 | reverse complement strand
TTAGATTGAAGAATTGGGTCTGCGTTTTATTTAAATAATTGTAGCGGCGTTTCCCGATATTGTGGTGCAGCAATTCTTGGAAATCCCACAATTGCTCTTCACCTTGAGATTTTAGATTTTAGATTGAAGAATTGGGTCTGCGTTTTATTTAAATAATTGTAGCGGCGTTTCCCGATATTGTGGTGCAGCAATTCTCGGAAATCCCACAATTGCTCTTCACCGCTGAATGCACGCTTGGGTATAATAAAAGTCGATTCTGGCACAGGATAGAGGGATGGCACCGGATAGATTACTAATAAATTTATGGTTTCAGTAAAGAATTCAAAATTTTCCCATTTAAAAGTCCCTTGCCAACTAGGAGTATTAAGTACCAGCCCTTCTCCTATCACTTCCACAGTCATAGGTTGCCCGCAGTTCGCAGAATTGGCGATGCTCGGCATCTCTCGCTCTCGATCTACGCCTATGTCGGATTTCACATCATATATTTCATATATTTCTTCTACGCCTGTCTGCACAAAAATTTTACAAAAAATAGGCAGGCACAACAAAATAACGCCCACCACTAAGAAGCCGTTCTCTTGCGAGAGCATTCCCATCACAAGAAAAAAGAGTCCTATTAACAATACCCACTTATGAATGGTTCGCTTTTCTGATTTTTCAGCTTCTGAGGTTTTTTTTAAATTCTCCAAACGAGGTTCTTCGTAATCATTATCATTCAGTTGAAACTCAAAGTTCATTATTTTTAATTTAAACGTGAGGAACTTGTGGAATCTTGGTGTATAGCCATTCTCTAAATACTTGACGCTGCTCTCGGTTAAATGCCTGTTTAGGGAAAAAATGCGGGATGTTGGAAGAATCGTAAAAATAGATAGCGAACAAATTTTCTGTCTCTAGGAAGTGCGAGTAAAATTCCCACTTGACTTTGATGTTAACCTTTGCATTTTTAAACTCCAGTCCTGATTCCGTCACTTGTAAACTAACAAGTTCGTGCCAAAAATTAGTTCTATCTATCCACCTACCGAGTTGAAAGGCTCCAAAAAATTGAGAGATCCAATAAACAAGTTGTAAAATTGTCCAGAATAACAAAAAAGGCTGCAATGAAATCTCCCCTTTGAGCGCAGATTTAATATCCAAAAAAAGCAAAAGCCAAAAGAAACCTTTATCGAAGGACATGATATTGCGCCGCTCTAGCAACTTCACAATAGGGATGTAGCAGATGCCAACACCGATAATGAAATAACCCCAAAGGGGATTTGGGCCAGCGATAATATAGACAATTCCGCCCCCCACAATAAGTACAGATCGAGTCCAAAACTCGACTTCCGAGAAAGTCTCTAATTTTGTGGAAATTCTACTAGCTTCTAAATATTCTTTGAACGTAAACTGGTATTCTAGCTTCACAGTGATACCTCTTGGGTGCTGAGTGCGATCGCAGTTTTTACCCCAACTATAATCTCTCAAAATTAAGCAAGTATGCACAGTCGAGAAATTATCTCTTTGCTAGCCTTGCTCCCTACCGCCGATAGGCTAAAGCAAACCGATCGATTCCTGCTAAATCAGAAAATATCTGAACTTCACGGTAACTCCCGTGACTTTGCAGCATATCAGCTACCGCCTCAGCTTGTCCAGCCATCATCTCAACCAGCCAAACTCCCCCCGATTCTAAATAATCGGGAGCCGTTTCTACCAAATGCCGGATGCACTCTAACCCATCAAAACCGCCGTCTAAGGCCAGATGAGGTTCGTGTTGGACAACTTCCGGTTGCAGAGTCAGCACCGTGCTGCTGGGGATGTAAGGGGGGTTAGACACCATGCCGCTGACTTGACCTTTGAGAAATGCTAACGGTTCCCACCACAAACCTTGATAAAAATTAATTCGCGATCCAAAACCCAAATTCTCAGCATTGAATCGAGCAACTGCCAAAGCTTCCGAACTGCAATCTACCGCATAAATCCTAGCATTTGCCAACGCACAAGCTAAGCCGATCGCGATCGCCCCGCTGCCCGTCCCCAAATCCACCCAATGCGATTTTGGATTAACTGAATAGCTTTTAAAAGCTTCTACAGCCAAATCGATCAGCAATTCCGTTTCAGGACGCGGAATTAGCACCGCCGGCGTTACTTTGAGCGAAAAATGCCGCCAATGTGCAACTCCCGTTAAATACTGCACCGGCACCCGTTCCTGCAAGCGCCGCTGCCACAATTGAGTAAGTTCAGATAAAGACAACTTTAATTCAATTTTTGGCAAATCTTTAAACGACTCCAAACGCAGAGCCAACCTATCCAAACCAGCCAGCTCTTGCAGCAGCCAGTCGATTTCTGCTAGGGGAATGTCAGAGGCGATGGCCTCCGCCTTAGCTTGATTCACCCACTGCCAAAGCTCTAAACCAGAAACAAACATAGGACTTTTTAGTAACAGGTAATTGCTAATTACTAATTGGCAATTGGTAATTCTAATTAATAAGTAGAATTGATAAATAGTAGGTTGAATCGAGAAACCCAACCTACTAACTAAAGACTGATGACTGATGACTGATGACTGGTGGCTAACTATTAGCGAGCCGGTCGAGCTGGAGCCGGAGAGGCAGGAGCCGGCCGAGCAGGAGCCGGAGAGGCAGGAGCCGGTCGAGTTTGATTCGGAGCAAGCTGTGGATTTTGGCCCGCACCGGCAGGTTGGAGCGATCGCACAAATTCCAGCGACTCCCGCGAGGGAATCAAAATCATTTGGGTCAAAAACGGGTCGTTCTCAGTGCGCAAAGCTTCCAAAACGCTCTCCAAGTTCACCACCTCAATCTTAATTGCGGCAGTCACGTTCGGCTGCTGCTGCTTAAAACGATCGACCATTCCTTGCAAATCCTCCTTGTTAAAAAACAAGGGAATCACCTCTTGTTGACCCCGCTGAATCGTCAAATAACCATTTTCCGCGCCGCCTCTGGCTAAAAACAGAGGTACACCGTTGAACTCGTTAACTTGTTGACCAGTCTGCTGAAGTACAGTTTTAGCCGACTGCACCTGCACCGGAGCCGGAACGAAAGCAAATTGCACCTCCTCCGGCTTGCCTTTATTTGCTTGAGTGAGCTGATAAATTTCCCCCAGCGACACCGGCATCACGCGCACCGACGCCGCCAACTGAGGATTTTTGGTTTTCAGTTGATCGACAAAAGCTTGAGCATCTTTCTGGCTGATGAAAATTCCCGCCACGGAAGCATTACCAGTTTGACCCTGACCCTGCTTGGGAACAGAAGCGATCAGGGGCGCACCCTGAGCGTCTGTAATCGTAAATACTGGCACCGATCGCAATTTTTCCAAAATTTGCGGTTCCGGCAGTGCCAGTGCAGACATCTTGCCAATTGGGGAGGGGCCCAGCAGAGCGCTGCCGACAATTCCCAATATTGCGCCCAAACGAACTAATGATTTCATGTTTTTTCCATCAGGAACGATCCTGAAACACATTAACGCAAAGACTCGCGCTTTCACACGATCGGCAAAAACTGCCTACGTTTTGATTTTGACCAAATGTTTTGACCAAATGTAAACATCAGAGGCAGTTTTTGCTTCAATCTATTATTTAACATTATTCGATCGGGATGACAGGATTTGAACCTGCGACATCCTGCTCCCAAAGCAGGCGCGCTACCAAGCTGCGCTACATCCCGGTGTTATAGTTAGCTAACCTCTAACAATTAACGCACAAAATCGCTAGCTTGTCAAGTTTTTTTAAATATTTAGCTCTTGATGCAGCTAAGGCAAAGTTTTTTTCAGGTTGTGCGGTTTGACCCCACCCAAAAACGGATACCGTGCCACGTACTTCTGTCGTGAGCCGCCCACAATTTTAGACTGTTGTTCAACCTCCCAGATTCATCTGTGGAATAAATGTCAAATCTCAAATAGTTCGACTGAGCGCTCACCGTCGAGTCGCGATCGCCGAACGTCTCGCCGAAGTCTCACGCCGAAGTCTCAAATCTCAAATCGACTGACAATAGTTGCACAGCTTCATAACTGCCCTGCTGCCGGGATACATCCAAGCGTAACTGACCCCAGCGCACAGGTGCAGTCGGTGTTGGCAGCGTTAATATTGTATGGTATTTCCTCAACAAATCAACGCCGACCTGCACCTCTGGGCTAATCTGGATACCAAAACATACCTTTAATCCCCTCTGGATCGGACATAAAGCCCAAATTGCGGTAAAAATCCACCACCTGAGGGTCAGCAAATAAGGTAATGTTGCTGATATCTTCACTGCGGAGTTTTTTAATGATGTATTTCATCAGCGCCTTGCCCATGCCTTTGCCCTGGTAGTCAGGATGAACTACCACATCCCAAAGCGTGGCATTAAAAGCATGGTCTGAAGTCGCTCTGGCGAAACCCACCAGCCGTCGCTGGCTGCCCCGCATCTCCCACATAGAGACGACTAGGAAGCTGTGCTGAATAGCTTTTTTGACTTTACGCAGGGGACGGCGGGACCAACCCACTGCATTACAAAGTTCTTCGAGTTCGTAGAGGTCAATGTCCCGATCGCAACTGAAAAAGATGCGAGCGTTGCCGCTGGCGGGTTTGCGAAACGTTGGGGAAAGCGGATCGCCTAACCCAACAGCCACATCTTCCTCAAAATCCGCTGTTTGGGGTACAGAGGCAGACTCAGAACTACTAAATAAGTTTTTCCAAAAACCCATGCAGGCGCGGTTAAGGTAGTAGAAGTTGGACGACGAGAAAGAGAACCAGACAGATAAACCCACTCCGATCGGCGTAGGATCAATTGCCGGTAGCCTCTTGAGGAACAGTTTACGGTACACTCATCTTACGCCGAAAACAGGGATTTGTCGTCCAACATTGAGTCTGCGCTTTTTTGATTCTGTCAATTTTGGTAGAACAGTTCTGCTAGCCAGTGCCCGGACAACCCGCTTTTAAGGTAAAATTTGTTGCCGAACCAGGACAGAGGCATTTTGGGAAATGCTTCTTTTGAGTGCCGCCGATCGCGCCGGAACTTATACCCTTGGTGGGAAATACCACTGGAATGGCGCAACGGTGACATTCTCGTGATAAGTTCTCAGACAGATTTGACTTTTGCTTTTAGTGAGGAGACGGGCACAATTTAAGTCGAATCGTCGAATCGAAAATCCCATTGCCATAAGGCATGGAAGAGTCAATACCTATTATATTTCCCGCACCTTCTCCTCAATTATGGCTTCGGGTTTAAAACCATCTACACTAGAACTTCTCAAGCGCTTTAACCGAGCGTTTCCGCAGTTTTATGAGCAATTTGTCAGCAGCGAAATCCAGTTGCAAAACCTCAAATTAGCTTACCAGCTTTACAAAACTCGGCAAGCAGTCATCGAAATCCGAGCCGAAGGTAACAAAAGTGCCCTGCATTTTGCTTACCGGAACCAGTCTTTTCTATTGAGCGATATTTTTGGAGTGCTCGCCGCCTACGGACTGACGATTCACAGTCTGAGTCTGTACGGTCAAATTTACCCGCCCATGCTGGTATTTATCAAATTGGTCGTATCTCGCGGTGGCAAGGTACTGGCAGATAAAACAGCAGAAAACGTCTGTAGAGCCGTTCGAGAGGCATTGGCGGGGCATTTTGAGGTTGAAGAGATGTTGGCGGTTGAATTTAATTTAGACGCGGGTTTGGAAGATGTGGCAACTGAATTCTACGTCGATCCGGTTTTCCACTTGCCAGCTTTGCTCATTGAAGCAGATAATCAACCGGGACTTTTTTACAAAGTTATGTATGCCATCTGGCAAGAAGATTTGTTGGTGGTAAATGCTAATTTGCTGGTTTGGCGGGGGCGAACTCGCCTGATTCTTTACTTGTTGGGGCCAAATGAAAGTTTAATTCCCGAGTATCTGGGGCAGAAAATCGCTGAGGGGGTACGACAAAGATTGCTGGGCGAGCGATTTTAGGGCAAGCTGCCGAGTGCTAAATAACTAGATTTACATAAGTAGACATTAGTTTGCAGAAGTTTTCCAGTGACATAGGGTTAAAAGCTCGGCAAGATTGTTCGTACAAACGAGTATAGATAGCGGTTCTCATAAAAATGAGATAGGCCTAAACAATCGTGTTGTCAAGCTTTTTAAGTTTGATTGCGTACCTCATCTACCAAAGAACCGCCATAATAGAAAAGACGTGCGAGATCAATACGGGAGTTTAAAAAGTGCAACTTTCGTTTAAGACCGAATTAAAACCTAATAATCAACAGGTGGCTCTATTCCGTCAACATAGTAGAGTAGCAAGACACGCTTACAATTGGGCGAACGGGATAATGCTAGAAGTATTGGCGTTGCGAGCAACAGATAAAACCGTAAAAATTCCTAAACCTATCAAATTACCAAAACGTTTTGTTGTAGCTGAAATTCAAAGTATTTACCCGTGGTATTACAAGAGTTAAAAACTATCATCACAGCAAGCATTAACTGATTAATGTGTTTTTTTATAGCGCCAGGTACAAAATCTCAACCAAGAATTAGCAACGATGGTAAGCGTATCAAGCTCCATAAAATAGGTTGGGTTAGACTGTGCGAAACCTTACCCATTACAACCGCACACAATTGCGTAATTAGTCGCACCGCTGACCGATGGTTGATAGCGGTAAGATATGAGATATAATCGCCCATAGTCGAGGTAGAACGACTGTCTGTGGGCGTTGATATCGGTATTAAAGAACTCGGTGTTTGCTCTAACAGTCAAGTATTTGGTAGCCCCAAAGCTTACCGAAAGATGAGCAAAAAGTTGAAGCGCAAACAGCGGCGGTGAGTCGTAAAATCCGATGCTATAACCGTCGTACAAATTCAGTAAATAAGCTGGTAAAACTACACGTAAAAGTAGTCAATGTCCGCAAAAATGCGCTCATAAACTTACGTATCACCTAGCCAAAAACCGCGACAAAGTAAAATAAAAAAATGAGTAATTAAAACTTTTTTAAGCAATTAACATCTAGCGGTATAATAGCCGAATATTAGATGTAGAAAAGCAAAATTTAACTAAAAAAAACAGCAAAGTTTTGATCTCGACAAACACTGATAGACCGATGGTTTTCCTGTTTTAAAATTTGCTAAAATTGTGGAGATAATCGCCACAAAATGCCATTGAAAAATCGCGTTTATGTATGTTCCCGGTAATACACCCGACATAGATTTGAATGCTGCAAAAAACATACAACGCTGGTTTGAAGGAATATTTATTACAGGGTGTTCGGATAAAATGGCAAGCTATGCCAAGATTTCCTGTGAAGTGGACAAACATCTTGAGCGTCAGCTTAAGACCGGGTTGAAGCAGGAAGTAAGCGGTAAATCGATAGATTTGAGTCTTTTTGACTTATTTACATAGGTTTACATAGGTATTAGAGAGCGGATAAAATAAAATTATGGCAAAAATCGACATCCTAGGGGTTCGGCACGCTTACGATTTGACGACTCCGACTGCAACTTCTCCGGTTCTGGTATTTGTCCACGGGTGGCTGTTAAGCCGTCGCTACTGGCAACCTTTGACCGATCGCTTGGCACCAAACTATCAGTGCCTGACCTACGATTTGCGGGGGTTTGGCGATTCTCAATCCGACGGAGGCGGCTATACCGGGCCTTCGGAACCGCTAAATTCCTGCTACACTCCCGCAGCTTACGCTCGCGATTTGGCAATTTTATTAGAAAAACTCGATATTTCTTGTGCTTGGCTGGTAGGACATTCTCTGGGCGGTACGATCGCTCTTTGGGGAGCCAGCCAATTGTCCGATCGCGTTAAAGGTGTCGTCTGCATGAATGCAGGCGGCGGCATCTATCTTAAGGAAGAATTCGAGCGGTTTCGAGCGGTCGGCAAGCAGCTAGTGAAAATGCGTCCCGGCTGGCTGTCTCACTTGCCTTTAGCAGATTTCGTGTTTGGCCGGGATTCTGTAGCCAGCTCGATCGGTCGCTCCTGGGGACGGCAGCGCTTGAGAGATTTCGTGAGAGCTCATCCAGAGGCAGCTTTGGGGGCTTTATTGGACTCGACCACAGAACCGGAAATTCACCTCTTGCCACAAATTGTGTCCCAACTAAAGCAGCCTGTTTATTTTATTGCCGGCACTAAAGACAAAATTATGGAACCCAAATACGTGCTGCATTTGGCTAGCTTTCACTGGATGTTCCAAGGTTGCGGCGAGAATGTCCTTGAGCTACCCGATTGCGGCCATTTGGCAATGGTGGAACAGCCGGATGCAGTGGCTAGTTACCTGCAAAATATTCTGCAAGAACACACTTAAAGGGCATTGCGTAAAGCGAAACCGAGGAATGGGGCATTGGGTAGAGATCGGGTTCGGGAAAGCGAAGCTTCCCAAATTGAAAGTTACAAGTTAAAAGTTAAAATATTTTTCCCTGTTCATTCCCTCAACATCGATCCGTAAAATCCCGTAGACAATCCGTAAAATCCAGTACACAATCCGTTGCTGAACTTCCTTCGCCTAAATCTGTTATCTTAAATAGATAACTCTGCCCGATCGCCCTTAAGGACAGAGCTTCTGACTCGATAGTGGCAAATTGTCTCAATACTAATTCTGCTTAAATATCTGTGCGCGTTAACCTCACCGATCGGCAACAACACATCCTTTGGGCAACGGTTCGCCACTACATAGCAACAGCGGAACCCGTTGGCTCAAAAGCTTTGGCTGACGAATTCAACCTCAGCGTCAGCCCAGCTACAATTCGCAATGCGATGGGGACTCTTGAAAAAGCTGGATTGCTCTATCAGCCCCACACTTCGGCAGGACGAGTCCCCTCTGACTCCGGCTACCGAATTTACGTAGACCAGTTAATTCAGCCCTCTGATACGCTGGCCCGCAAGGTAGAACAGGTACTCGACCAGCTCAATTGGTCGGACGGTCGCATGGACGCCGCACTCCGCGGCGCTGCTCAAATCCTGGCAACAATCAGCGGTTACATAGCGATGATCACCATACCGCAAACCAATATGGCTTGCTTGCGCCACTTGCAACTGGTGCAGCTAGAGCCGGGAAAGGTGATGCTGATCGTGGTGACGGATGCCTACGAAACTCAGTCGGTTTTGGTGCAGTTGCCGAGGGACGCAGAAGGTAACAAGCCTGATGTCGAAATCGTCGATCGCCAATTGCAGATTTTGTCGAATTTTTTGAACACCAAGTTGCGGGGACGATCGCTCTCGGAACTCTCGACTGTAGACTGGAGCGAGTTAGACCGGGACTTTGAACTGTACGCTGAGTGGATGGGAACGATGCTGACTGCTTTGAGCAGCCGCCAAAGCAATCCAACCTACACGCGGATTCTGATCGGCGGTTTGGCAGAAGCGCTGCGCTTGCCTGAGTTTTCGCAGTTGCAGCAAGTTCAAACCCTGGTGCAACTGCTCGAACAAGAGCAAGAACTGCTTTGGCCTTTGATTTTTGAATCGCCTGAGTTGGACACCCCCGGGAAGCGGGTAACAGTGCGTATTGGTTCGGAAAATTCTTTAGAACCAATTCGTGGCTGTACTCTGATTTCTTCGACTTACCGCCGGGGATCGGTGCCGGTGGGTAGCGTTGGGGTTTTGGGGCCGACGCGGATGGTTTACGAAAATGCGATCGCGGTGGTGGAAGCTGCTGCGGATTATTTGTCAGAAGCTATTGGCGGAAATCGAGTTAGTTTTCCTGATGGCGATCGAGGGCGATCGGATAATCCGTTGTTAGATGCACCCTAATTTGATAGCCTCAAGCTTAACTGGCTTGGGGTTTTATTATCTGTGGACGCACTCGCAACCTTTATAAACCGGGTTTTGTGAGAAAAAACCTAGGCTTTTATACTCTTTTTGACACAAGAAACTAAAGCTTTGCGCTTGACGAGAGAGTTTTGTAAACAACCCGGTTTCTGCGTCCAGTCGAACGGCGGGTTTAGCGGCTCAAGTGAGGAGTTTTGGTGCAAACCGGGTGCGCGATCGCCGACTCTATGGATGGTGGCGAAAAATGAATTGAGGACGCGGGAGCGGCGATCGCGCGGAACCCGAATCCAGCAAAATGTCAAAATATTAAGACATTTTAGAGAGTTTGTCAAAAAGAACTAAAAAAGATTAGTGTTGATATGAAAGCGATATTTCTTTTGGGAATAGCCCGGGTTAAACAATTGCAAATAACTTGCAGTATATTTGGCTTCATTGCCACTTCATAAAAAATTTAACCGCTGAGTTAAGATCGAAACGAGATTTAGGGAATTTTCTTTTAGCATTCAATGAAATCGACCGATAAAACTAAGAATACCTTTGCGATCACAACACCTCTGTATTATGTAAACGATTTACCTCACGTTGGCAGCGCATACACGACTATGGCAGCCGATGCCCTAGCCCGATTTGAGAGGCTGCGGGGCAAATCAGTTTTACTGGTGACGGGGACTGACGAACACGGGCAGAAAATTCAGCGGACAGCCGAGAGTTTGGGACGATCGCCCCAAGCTCACTGCGACTTAGTGGTTCCGGGGTTTGAGGCGCTTTGGGAGCAACTCGACATCCAGTACGATCGCTTCATCCGCACAACTTCGCGGCGCCACGAGTACATTGTCAAAGAATTTTTCCAGCGCGTCTGGAACTCCGGCGACATCTACTTGAACCAGCAACAAGGCTGGTACTGCGTTTCCTGCGAAGAATTCAAAGATGAACGGGATTTGTTGCCAGGAAATCGGTGCTCTGTCCACACCAGCAAGGAAGTTGAGTGGCGCGACGAGGAAAATTACTTTTTTCGCCTGTCGCGGTATCAAGACCAACTGCTGGCCTTGTACGCAGAACGTCCCGACTTCATCGCGCCGGAAAGTCGCCGCAACGAAGTGCTGAGCTTCGTCAACTCTGGACTGCAAGACTTTTCGATTTCTAGAGTGAATCTGGCATGGGGTCTGCCAATACCGGTTGACCCCAGTCACACCATATACGTCTGGTTTGACGCTTTGCTGGGATACGTCACCGCTTTGGTAGATCCGGACAGCGACCCGACGTTGGAGAATGCTTTATCTAAATGGTGGCCGGTTGACCTGCACTTGATTGGCAAAGATATTCTCCGCTTCCACGCAGTTTACTGGCCGGCAATGCTGCTGTCAGCGGGTATGTCGGTGCCGGGCGGGGTCTTCGCTCACGGGTTTTTGACCAAAGATGGCAAAAAAATGGGGAAAACGGAGGGTAATACTTTAGATCCCGTCGAATTGGTCAAGAAATACGGCGCTGATGCAGTGCGTTACTATTTCCTCAAAGAAATTGAGTTCGGAGAGGACGGCGATTTTAACGAAACTCGGTTTATCAATATATTGAATGCTGAGCTAGCAAATGATTTGGGAAATTTGCTTAACCGCACGTTAAACATGGCTCGCAAATATTGCGGTGGCTGCGTGCCAAATGTGTCGGGCGAAAACATTGACGGGGACAACCTTCTCAAGGGTATGAGCCTGGATTTGGGCGATCGAGTAGCGGGTTTTTACGAAGAGTTGGCTTTTAGCAAGGCTTGCGAAGCCGTGCTTGCATTAGTGCGAGCCGGGAACAAGTTTATTGACGTGCAAGCACCTTGGAGTTTGTACAAGCAGGGACAGATAGAAAGTGTCGAACAAGTGCTATATTCTGTTCTGGAATCTGTTAGACTAGCATCTTACCTTTTATCGCCGATTATTCCCAATATCAGCAACGCTATCTATCAACAGCTAGGTTTTTCAATTGACTTTAACGATCGGGTTACAGTTAACAGTTTAGCGAATTTTGCAGATCATGCGGCCTGGGGCGCTTTGCCGGCCAACCAAACTCTGGGGGAACCTCAACCTGTTTTTAAGCGGCTCGAACTGCTTGAAACAGTACCTTCATAGTTGGCAGCCAGCGCTTGAGGTGCTATGACAGACTACGAATTAGCAGTTATTTCCTTACCAATCTTTCATAAAAATTGAGGCATAAGAATCATGTTGAATAGAATAGAAAGCAATGACCTTTTTACGCCGGAACAGGTGCTAGAAAATCGGGGTCGAGTAGCAATTTTTATTGACGGCTCTAACCTTTTTTACGCGGCTTTGCAGTTAGGAATTGAGATTGATTACACTAAGCTGCTGTGCCGTTTAACTGCGGGTTCGCGGCTGCTGCGCTCTTTTTTCTACACGGGTGTCGATCGCACTAACGAAAAACAGCAAGGGTTTTTGCTGTGGATGCGCCGCAACGGCTACCGGGTGATTTCTAAGGATTTGGTACAGTTGCCGGACGGTTCTAAGAAGGCGAATTTAGATGTAGAAATCGCTGTGGATATGATGGCTTTAGTGGGATCTTACGATACGGCGGTTCTGGTCAGCGGTGACGGCGATTTGGCTTATGCTGTAGACGCTGTGAGCTATCGCGGCGTGCGGGTTGAGGTGGTGAGTTTGCGATCGATGACGAGCGACAGTTTGATTAATGTAGCCGATCGCTATATCGATTTGGAAATGATTAAGGACGACATCCAAAAAACATCGCGCCCTAATTATGCTTACCGCCCTTTGTCGGGTCTGAGCTTGATGGACGAACACGACGACAGATAGGGATTTCGTAATGGGTAATGGGTAATGAGTAACGGGTAATGGGTGATGGTGAATGGGTTAAATCATTGAAAATTAAAAGTTAAAAATTTAGACAAAACATGACACATTTTTAATTTTTGATTAATTGTTTTTCAATACCCAATTATTAATTCCCAATTACCTATTACCAATTCCCAATTACCTATTACCAATTCCCATTTGCCAATGATTAATCTCAAATCCCAAATCCCCAATCTCAAATCCCCAAAATTGATGCTGCTATTTTTAGCAGCACTGATTTTGGGGGTTGGTGCTTGTGGGGCTCCGCAAGAAACTCAAAAGAACAAATTAGCTGAGGATCTCAAAACTGCTCAACAGTCAAACAGCACTTTAACTTTGAACAAAGTAACTCTAGAGCAAGCAAACGAAAAGGGCGAGACGTTCTGGAAAGTAAACTCGCAAAATGCCGTTTACAGCAAAGACAAAAAGATAGTTAACATTCAGAAGCCTGTGGGCAAATTGTTTCAGGACGGCAAAGAAATTTACGACATTCAGGGAGAAACGGGGCAGGTATTTCAGGAAGGAAATCAAGTTTTTCTCAAAGGTAACATAGTCGCTACTGACCTTAAAAATGGAGTGGTATTGCGGGGAAATGAGTTGGAGTGGCGGCCGAAGGAAGATGTCTTAGTTGTTCGCAACAATTTAACGGGAGAGAACAAACAGGTGACGGCTTCAGCGAAGGAAGCGCGGGTTTTCAGCAGGGCTAAGAGGATGGAGTTATTCGGTTCGGTGGTGGCAAATGTTAAAGATCCGGTTTTGCAATTGCGAACCGAGCACTTAGTGTGGTTTGTGGAACAACAAAAGGTAAACAGCGACAAACCGACTCAAATTGACAAATACAAAGATAAAAAAATCACAGACAGCGGTTTTGCCGACCAAGTAGATGTAGACTTAAAAACCAAGATTGCGACGCTGACCAAAAATGCTCAGTTGATGCCATCAGACCCGCCGCTGCAAATAGAAAGCAGTTTGATGAGTTGGAATTTTCCGGCGCAATCTGTGATATCGCCCGGGCCTGTGAAGGTATTTCACCGCGTGGAAAAGGTGACGATGACTGGGGATACGGGGCGGGGAGATTTAGAGAAAAAAATCTTTTATTTGACGGGAAATGTGGTAGGAATCGGGGAAAAACGTCAAGCTCAATTAAATACCGATCGAGTAACGTGGTATTTAACTAACCAGACTTTCGACGCAGAAGGAAATGTGGTTTACAAGCAACTAAATCCGGTGTTTAATTTGACTGGGCCGAGGGCGGCGGGAGAGTTGAAAAATCAAACTGTGATTGTCAAAGGCGACGGTGGCGGCGGTCAAGTAGTTACGGAATTTGTACCGGACGAGTACAAGGGAACTTTGGGAAAGTAGAGAGGATTGCGATCGCAGATGCAGGCAGATGAGCGCCAATAAACGCAGATCTAATTAAGATGAGATTGAGTAAGGAGAGGTTGGGATGACAACAATTTAGAAACAACCTTAGAAAGGCTTGATGAACCTATCTTAATTGATCGATTAAATTGGAGAGAGTTTAAAGCTGTTGAACTGATTCTCTCGCCTCCGGGGGTGCGGCTGTCGTTTTTAGATGGGGTGTGGGAGATTAGACGTATGCCTGGAAGAAAAAACGAAACTGGCAAACAGCGGATTTCAACGCTATCTCGGTCAGCCCCCTATGTTTCCGGCGATCGCCCGTGCAATCAAATCTTTTTCTGTTTCGCATCTGATTCAACCTGAACTCATGGCACTGTTGAGTTTAGGGTTGATTTAGCTACTATGCACTATAGACTATTAAGCTATTGTGCATCTAGTTTGCCATTTCCTCAGTTTTAGAATCCTTGTGGGACGGGTCACCGATCCCGTTTAAAACCGCAATTAAGCTGGCGTAAGCTTAGGACTTACGCATAGATACCCCAAAGCCCCTTCCCAAGTAGGCTTTCAAGTACCAGTTTTTCAAGCCGTTCCTCTCTTTTTAAGCGCAGGACGAGGGAGGTGGGTTTCAGGCCGTATCGCGCGTAAGCCCTGACTATAATTGTATGCTTAGATCAATTAGGATTGAGGTCAAGACCTACAAGTGAATGGAGGTGTACTCAATATCAATGCAATCTGCACGTAGGCTCACACTGCCACCCCAAGCAAAATATACCGCGTTTGAGATTTAGGGAACTTCAGTCTTAAATGGGGTAGCTGTTTTTTTTTTCATAAATTTGTCAACTGTACCAGTATTAGCTGCTCGTTTCACTCCAGTTATTCAACAATAAGATATTATGAAACCAATTGGCTTTAAAGAGAGAGGGAATCAATAATTTCCCTAGAAGTAACTTTAAATAAGCAACAGTGAGCGACTGTTGTTATTGAAACAATCCACATACTAAAATGACTCCGCCATGACACTAATCGCAAGTGAGCATGAACTTGTAAAAAACCATCAAAAAATCCCGCTGCGCCTCGTCTTAGTCGTACCATTTGTCCTGCAAATCTTTGCCGCTGTGGGACTGACAGGTTGGCTCTCCCTACGCAACGGCAAAACTGCCGTCAACAACGTTACTAGCCAATTACGAACGGAGGTACTCGCCCGCATCAATCAACAACTAAACACTTACTTGGAAACGCCCCACTTGGTCAATGCCATCAGCGTCGATGCCATTCGCCGCTTTGGGTTGTGGAATCCAGACAATATGGGTTCGATGAGAAGTTACTTTTTCTGGCAGCTCAAGCAATTTTCCACCGTTAATTACATCAGTTTTGGAGGAGAAAAAAAAGAATTTGCAGGTGCTGGATATAAGGATGATGGCACTCTTGTTATTGAAATAACCGATCGCTCTACTAATTTTATCGATACGATCGTCAGCGTAGATAGAGAGGGCAACCCGACTCAGTTTAAGGAAACCCACCCAGACTACGACCCCCGCATTCGAGGCTGGTATAAAGCCGCAAAAGTTGCAGGCAAACCCCAATGGAATAAAATTTATCAATATTTTATTCAACCTAGCCTAGGAATCTCCGCTAGCCAACCTGTTTACGACAAAAATGGCACTTTTCGAGGAGTTGTAAGTACCGATCTATTTCTCTCAAAAATTGGCGACTTTCTCCAAAGTTTAAAAATTGGTAAATCGGGAAAGACTTTCATCATAGAACGCTCGGGCTTGCTAGTGGCTTCTTCCACCGCCGAGAAGCCATTTATTAACACCAAAAATAGCAAAAAAACGCAAAGATTAAAAGCGATTGAAAGCAGCGTACCTTTGATCGAGGGTACAGCGAAGCATTTAATAGAACGCTTTGGTAACTTCAACGAAATTGACAGCAACCAGCAACTAGACTTCATCCTAAATGGCCAGCGGGAATTCGTGCAAGTATCCCCATTCCAAGATGGTCGAGGTCTCGATTGGCTGATTGTTGTAGTCGTTCCAGAAGCCGACTTTATGGAGCAGATCAATGCCAATACCCGCAGCACAGTTTTACTCTGCATTTTAGCGTTAGTGCTAGCGACGTTGTTAGGAATCCTCGCCTCCCGCTGGATTACCCATCCTATTTTTCGTTTAAGTAAAGCAAGTAGAGCGATCGCTAGCGGTCAATTAGACCAAGAAGTAGAGGTAAATGGCATAGATGAACTGGGAATTCTCGCTCAATCTTTTAACCAAATGGCACAGCAATTGCGCGAGTCTTTTGCTGCTTTAGAAAATACTAACTCAGAGTTAGAAAATCGAGTAGAAGAACGGACAAGTGAGCTAAAAGAGGCAAAAGTTGCCGCTGATACTGCTAACCACGCCAAAAGCCAGTTTCTCGCCAACATGAGCCATGAACTCCGCACCCCCCTGAACGGGATTCTAGGATACGCTCAAATTATGGAACGCGATAAAAGTACCACTCCTCAACAAAAAGATGCTATCCAAATTATTCACCATTGTGGTTCGCACTTGCTCACCCTGATTAACGATATTTTAGACATTTCTAAAATTGAAGCCAGTAAAATGGAACTTTACAGTTCAACTTTTAATTTTCCTTCTTTTCTGATCGAGGTTGTAGAAATCTGCCGCATCCGAGCTGAACAAAAAGAAATTACATTTAATTATCAAGTATTAAATCAACTTCCTAACGCTGTCAATGCTGATGAAAAACGACTGCGCCAAGTTTTGATTAACCTTTTGAGCAATGCTATTAAATTTACAGAAAAAGGAAGTGTTATTTTTAAGGTAGGTGTAATAGGTAACGGGGAAGACTCCGACCAATCACCACTTACTAAAATTCGTTTTTATATCGAAGATACTGGGGTTGGGATGGCACCAGAACAGTTAGAAAAAATATTTTTACCGTTTGAACAAGTCGGAAATAGCCAGCAGAAGGCTGAAGGCACCGGGTTAGGATTAGCGATCGCACAGAAAATTGTTCAAATGATGGGAGGAGAAATAAAAGTCGAAAGTAGACTCGGTAAAGGCAGCACTTTTTACCTTGATTTAGAGTTGATTGAATCATCCGAATATATTGCTCAACGTTCGAGCAATAATTCAACCAATTTAAGGGGTTTCAAAGGAAATAAAAATAAAATTTTGCTAGTAGACGATAGATGGGAAAATCGAGGTTTTATTAAGAATATTTTAGAAACACTAGGTTTTAAAATTATGGAAGCTTGTAATGGACAAGACGGTTTAGATAAAGCCACTGATTTTCAACCCGATCTGATTATTACAGACTTAGTGATGCCAGTAATGGATGGATTGGAAATGTCCCGGCGCTTTCGGAAGTCATCAGAGTTTAAAGATGTAATATTGATAGCATCCAGTGCTAGCGTGTTTAACTTCGATAGGCAAAATAGCCAAGAAGCAGGTTGTAACGAGTTCCTGTCAAAGCCTATCCAAGTAGAAGAATTGCTAGAAGTATTAAAGATTTACTTGCAAATAGAATGGATTTACGAGCAACCTGCTGATTTGGCGAACGAACAGCAGGAAGGTTTCACTAATTTATTAAATGTTCAAAGTGGTGAGCTGGTGATACCGCCATCAACAGAGCTTGTAGCGCTATTTAATGCGGCTCGAATCGGCGATATTGAAGCTGTGGAGCAGGAAGCCAATAGACTCAAGCAGATACACGGCAACTATCTACCCTTTGCTAATAAACTATTGCAATTTGCCCAAAATTTTGAAGAAAAAGAAATACTAGCTTTTGTAAAAACACATTTGGTAAAATAAAATGCTTACCCCAAAAGACAATGTAATTTTAATTGTTGACGATCACCCGAATAACCTAAAACTTCTGTTCGATTTTTTTAAGGAGTCAGGCTTCAAGGTTTTAGTTGCTAAGGATGGGGAAAGTGCTATTGAAAAGCTACAAGAAGTTTCGCCAAATATCATATTGTTAGATGTGATGATGCCGGGGATAGATGGGTTTGAAACCTGCTACCGCTTAAAAGCATCGGTGGCAACGAAAGATATCCCTGTGATTTTTATGACATGTCTTACCGATCGCGTGGATAAGGTTAAAGGCCTGTCAATGGGGGCAGTAGATTATATCACCAAACCCTTTCAGCAAGAGGAAGTCCTAGCCCGCGTGCAGCTACACCTGAGACTGCGAAATTTGACCAAGACCCTGGAAGAGCAAAATGTGCTTCTCAAAGAGGAAATTGAAGCCCGAAAAGAGGCGGAAGCCGCCTTGCAGAAACTCACTTTTGAGTTAGAGGAACAGGTGGCTTCTCAAACGGCTGAACTTAGACAAGCCTGCAACGAGCTTCAACAGGCTCAAGTTCTGTTGTTGCAAAGGGAAAAAAAATTAGGACATGATGCTTTTCACGACGCTCTAACGGATTTGCCCAACCGTGCTTGGTTTATGAATCGCCTGCAACAGGCGATCGACTTGTCATACAGACGTAAAGATTATTTATATGCGGTGCTATTTATTGACCTCGATCGCTTTAAAGTTGTCAATGATAGCCTCGGACATTTGGTTGGGGATGAATTACTAAAAAGCGTTGCTCGTCAACTGCAAGCTTCTTTACGCCACACAGATGTAGTTGCGCGGTTTGGAGGAGATGAATTTGTGCTCTTGCTAGAAGATATTAAAGATCTTGATGAACCAATCAGGGTGGCCGAACGCATCCAAAACCAATTAAGGCAGCCGTTTAATTTGAATGATTATGAAGTATTTACTCAGGTCAGCATTGGGATTATTCTGAGCACAATGGGTTACGATCGCCCAGAAGACGTGCTCAGAGATGCGGATATCGCAATGTATTATGCTAAAGCTGAAGGCAGAGGGCGTTACGAAGTTTTCGATCCAGCGATGCAAACTGTTGCGATGACACGCTTGCAGTTGGAGAATGACTTGAGAAGGGCGATCGCGCTACAAGAATTTTGCCTTCACTACCAGCCAATTGTCTCGCTTTGTACGGGGCAACTCAGTGGCTTTGAAGCTTTGGTGCGCTGGTATCACCCATCTGGTAAGATCTACCCGCCTGCCGAGTTTATCCCTGTGGCGGAAGAAACTGGTTTGATCAATGAACTAGGGTGGTGGGTTTTGCAGGAAGCTTGTCACCAGATTAGTATTTGGCAGCAACAGTTTCCCCAAACACCTCCCTTGGCGATTAATGTCAATCTTTCCGCCGTGCAGCTCAAGCAAGTAAACCTACTCAATCGAATTGAGGAGCTTTTGCAGCAGACTAGAATTCCAAGCTACTCTCTCAAACTAGAGATTACTGAAAGTTGCATTTTAGAAACAGTATCCAGGGAAGAAAAGATGTTGAAGCAGCTAAAAGCTCTAGGCATTCTGTTGTGTATCGACGACTTTGGCACGGGCTACTCTTCTTTAAGCCGCTTACACGAGTTTCCCATTGATACCTTAAAGATTGACCGCTCTTTTGTCAGCCGCATGGGCGCAGACAACAGTGGCTTAGAAATTATCCAGACGATCGTGACGCTGGCTCGCAGCCGAGGTATGGATATCGTGGCAGAAGGTATAGAAACGCCAACACAGCTACAGAAACTGCGAGAGTTGGGGTGTGAGTTTGGGCAAGGAGATTTATTTTCTAAAGCTGTAGACAGCTTCAAGGCAACCGAACTATTAGGCCGAAAAGTAGGGGTAGTAAGCTGGCATCACATCTAGTTTACCTCGTTGAAAAGGAATTTTCGGTAAACAGATCGATCGCCAAAATGCGTCTATTTTTCAAAAGTTTAAAAAACTGTAGCGGAGGACACGGCAATGCCATTTCCCTACCCCAAAATAATCATTACTTGCCTTAAATTCAACACAAATCCTGGCAATACGTCTTCCCCAGATAACTCGGCAGGATTGATTAATATTTCTACTTCTGCTTGCTGTCGATAAATCTCTACCTGCCTGTTTTGCGGATAGATCGACCAGCCCAATCTGGCGCCGTTGTCCATATATTCCCGCATCTTAGTTTGAAGGGTGGAGAGACTATCGGATGCCGATCGCAATTCTACTACAAAGTCGGGACACAGGGTAACAAAGCCTTTGCGCTGTTTTGGTGTCAAGGCTTCCCAGCGAGTTCGACTCACCCAGGAAGCATCGGGACAAAGGCGAGCACCGTTGGGGAGGATGAATCCAGTAGAAGAGTCAAAGCCTTCTCCTAAATCTTAGTGTGTTTCGCACCAGTTGCCGAGTTGCGTACTGATACTAAGGTTTCTCTGGCCTGATTCTCCTCCTCTAGGTGGATTGACTATTAATTCTCCTTCTGCGGTCCTCTCTAATCTCAAGTCCAGATTTGCCAATGCTAGGGCCTCGAATTGCTAGCTACTGACAAGAAGCCCGATCGAATTTGGCAATTCTATAGATATGGTTTCTGGTTGAGTAGCAGGCTTTTTTCATGTAGAAACTGGCAACAAGAAAAGAGTTAAAGTTTGATAGTTCTTACATATTCCACCAATACTAATAAAGGAATCTCGGACTGGGTGGGGGCAGGTTTACAAGATTATCGGTTTTAGGCAATTATTGTTGATGAAACCCGCCCCCACTTTTTACAACTGTCCGAAACCTTTCTTGGGCTTATCTTTTTTCTTTTTCTTCTTCTGCTGGGCACCCATATAGCCGCGGGAACCGGGCTGCATTCCGGGGCCGCCCATTCCGGGCATTCCGGGCATTCCGGGCATTCCGGCGAAGTTGCCTTGACTCATTTGCTGCATCATGGTGCGCATTTTCTGGAAGTCGCTCACCAGCTTAGTTACGTCGTTTTCAGCGTAGCCGGCGCCTTTGCCGATGCGGCGGCGGCGGGATGGAGAACTTGCTAAAAGTTCGGGATTGCGGCGTTCTTCAACTGTCATCGAATTAATCATGGCTTCGGTGCGTTTTAGCTGCACTTCTCCCTGCCGCATTTGTTCGTCTGAAAGTTTGTTCATCCCCGGAATCATTTTCATGATGCCGCCGAGGGAACCCATATTTTTTAACAGTCTGGTTTGCTTGAGAAAGTCGGTAAAGTCAAACTTTGCCGTGAGCATTTTCTCTTGCATTTTTTCGGCGTCGGCGATGTCGAATTCTTCTTGCGCTTTTTCTACTAGCGTCAAGACATCGCCCATGCCGAGTATTCTCGATGCCATGCGATCGGGATAAAATGGTTGCAAGGCTTCCACTTTTTCGCCGACGCCGACAAATTTAATCGGCGCGCCGGATATTTGCCGGACGGATAAGGCTGCACCGCCGCGGCTGTCGCCGTCTAATTTGGTTAAGATTGCGCCGGTAATGCCAATTTGTTCGTGAAAGGTGCGGGTTAAATTTGCTGCTTCTTGGCCGGTCATGGCATCAACAACTAACAGCGTTTCGTGTGGTTGTACTGTTTGTTTGATGCGGGCCAATTCTGCCATCATGTCTTGGTCGATTTGCAGGCGGCCTGCTGTATCGACGATGATGGTATCAATGCCGATTTGTTTGCCGTGTTCGATGCCTTGGCGGGCAATTTCTACGGGGTCAATGTCTTTGCCTAATTCAAATACTGGTACGTCGATTTGTTTGCCGAGTGTGAGCAATTGATCGATCGCCGCAGGTCGATAAATGTCGGTTGCGACTAGCAGTGCGGTACGATTTTGTTTGCGGAGGTGCAGCGCTAGTTTGGCGGTAGCGGTGGTTTTCCCGGTTCCTTGCAAACCCGCCATCAGGATAACTGTGGGCCCGGATTCGGCTGTGGCGAGGGGTACGTTGGTCTCCCCCATGACGCGCACGAGTTCGTCGTGGACGATTTTGATGAATTGTTGGTCGGGACGGACGCCTGAAACGACTTCTGCGCCTTGTGCTTTGGCTGCGACCTCTCCGATGAAGTTTTTGACGACTTGGAGGTTGACATCGGCTTCCAGGAGGGCGCGGCGGACTTCTTTGAGCGCGTCTTGGATGTTGGACTCGGAGATTTTATTTTGTCCGCGCAGTTTTTTCCAGGTGGATTCGAGTCGATCGGCGAGGGCTTCAAACATAGGGCAATGTAGGCTAGTCAGTCTTTTTTATTTTAGGGCTAAATGGGGCTGTTTGGATTAATGTTTTGCTAATTTTTCAATAATCCTTTCAGGGCGGGCTAGAAGCCCACCCCACAAGCAAATTATTCATGTGTTGTGGAACAGGCATCTTGCCTGTTCTTAAAACTGCTATAAGATGTGAGTTTTTATGTATTCTGCGATCGCTGCTTGAAGTGTGAAGATGGTTCGATCGCCCTTTTCGACTTTTTCAATTAATAACCTCCGTCTCAAGGATTCGACGGCTTTGAGGAATTCTGAAGGGGATAATTCCAGAAGGGCTGGTTTTTTGGAGATTTCGACTGCTTTCATTTGATTTGCCAACCAGGGCATTACTTGTTTTTCGGAGTCTGACAAGCGCTGAAAATGTTGGTGCAATAAATATTCTAAGTCTCCTAAGACTAGGCTATCATAGGATAAAAATTTTGCAACTTTGCCACTAAATAAGTCTTTAATTGCAGCGGCTACTGTATTTAACCACAATGGATTGCCTTTGTAAAACTCAATCAATCCTGACCATTTTTCTGATTCTGCTAAGCCTTTTTCTATAAATATTTCTCGTGCTGGTTCGCCTAAACCATTGAGTTGCAATGTTTGACATTTTTTGCGATCGCCTTCTAATGCTGCAATTTCTCTGGGTTTTTCCCAACTGAGCAAAACTAAGCAACTGTTGTGAGATGATTCTGCTATTTGTTTGAACAAAGTGCCATAATTTTCATAGCCTGGTTGATAGTTTCCTGCTAGTTGTTGGCTGCTGAAGATTGTTTGCACGTCATCGAGTACAATCAGACAGCGGTAGGAACGCAAATAGTTGATTAAATATGGTAATTCAGTTTCTTGCTGCTCCGATAGGAATTTAATTATGTCGGTTTGGAGGGTTTGGAGGGGTAGCGCGTTGCGGAGGGTTCGCCAGATAATACAGTCAAATTCATATTGAATGTGTTGGATTAGTTGGAGTGCGATCGCACTTTTGCCACTTCCGCTTAATCCTAAGATGCTGATGAGACGGGTGCGGTTTTCCAAAATCCCTTGTTTGAGGGTGGAAAGTTCGGATGTGCGATCGAAAAATGTCGAGATTTCTGGTGCGTCGCCTAAGTCGATGCGGGGCTGTTTTGCTGTTGATTGACGGTTTTGGGGAGTTTTGGGCGATCGGGATTTTTCAGGAAAAATGTTAACGTTATGATTAACAGTTATATTCTCGCCTGTTACATTTTCAACAATAGCCAATTGATAATTAGAAAAATTTGCCTTTTATAATACAGCCCTAAAATTTGTTTTAGTAATATCTTTTTTCAATCCTTGAAAAAGTATTTTTCCAATATCCGAGCCTACATTTCTGACATGACTTGAACTTGAGTAAACTTATTGAGCAATTTGCGTGTAAGTTGTGTCTTGTAACGTTCCCCGCAGAATAGCTTCTTGCAGGTAATCTAAATGCTTTCCCGTCTTAGCAAAAATTAGCTCATCTGCTAGTGTTAAAACTTCGGCAATATCCATAGATTAGGGAGAAGCTGGAGTTTACGCAATTTATTATACCTGACATTTCGTACATTTCGTATATTTCCGCCATTGCCAGCATTACTATGCCCTACTTTAGTTGTAGATGTTCTAGGTTAACAACCTCGCACTGCCTCCAGAAACACTTTTAAAGCTTTTTTCCAGACCTTTATAGGCATTTTTCCAAACAAAAATTATAGCTCCAGTTAATGCTTCGACGCAGTATTTTCCCCATTAAACTCGGTTTTTGCGTGCGGGAATGTAAATGAAGATCTAAAGGGATAACTGTTTTAATATAAATTCTGCAAAATAGGGTTGCTTAGAGATAGATTTTCCTCGATGTGTAGGGACACGGCACTGCCGTGTCCCCTACCCGGAACTAGGTATATCGCCCCTCTAATTCCCTACAAATAACTAAGCCAAAAACTGGAATTGAGAACCATTAATTGCCAAAGCAAATGGACTTGCCTGTTCAAATGCACCGACAAGTTCAAAGTTATCCACATTTAAAACAACTCCCAAAATCAGTCCGTCTCTTCGATTGCGAATCACCATATCATTTACAAATCCGTCGTTTTCGTAAGCGATTAGATTGTCGTTTTCAAAGAAAAGGTCTATTTCTGTTAAACCGTCAGTCAAACCGATGCGATCGCCATCGTCAAACCTAAAATCTGTAATGATATCGGCTCCATTGACTCCAAATCCTTCGTTGCTTCTGAGCACAAATATGTCCGCACCGGCTCGCCCCGTGAGCACGTCAACTCCCCGATCGCCAGCTAAAAAATCGTTGCCTTCATTGCCGTCTAAATCGTCGTCTCCTTGCCCTCCCCGCAGGATATCGTTCGCGAACCCTCCAAAGATAATGTCATTTCCGGCGTCGCCCCTAACTACGTCGTTGCCATCATTTCCATCCAGGCGATCGTTATCTTTACCGCCGTAAATTATGTCATTTCCGCCGCCACCGCCGATAACATCATTGCCGTTATTTCCTAACAGCCGTTCGTTGGAATCCGACGAACCTCCTATGGTATCGTTGCCGTCGAGTCCCCAAACTCCCCAGGGAAAAGACGACAAACTTCCATCCTCTACGTCAATTTCATCGGATGTAGCGAATCCCAAAAAACGCGGTCCCCCGCCCGCAAATACAGGAAATCCAGTCAAATCCCCGATGAGATTGTTAGTCGTTAAAGCCATAACTATGTCCTTTCACAAATGCTGTTAGCTGTATTATATATTTTAATTCTTGGATTGCGAAATAGCAAGTTTATTTGGATTGTTTGCCAATTTTTATTTACTAGATTAGTGACTTGTCACCTGCTTGCCAATTACCAATTACCAATTATCAATTACCAATTACCAATTACCAATTACCAGGGCTGTGCCTCATTCAACCCAAAGCTGCTATATATCTCACCTCTGAGTCAAATAGCATTAGTTGCTGACACTATCCGCTAGTATCTACCGCTTATAATGGGTGTTACCCCCCACGCGGTAAACACGTTAATATCACCTATAACGTCGAGGCTGAGAGGTTGTTTGTGGATAAAAGTCAAAGCCCCTGGGGCCCATCGTCCGAGAAAACACCCAGTTTTCCATACCCACACACAAACTTTACAAACAGGATCTAAGCTCTTTACAAAGCCATAATCGCCGATCGCTGACGTTTTTTGGCAAAATCCACTGCTTTCAGGTGTTTTACTCATGTCTACTCCTAAATCGTCTGCCCATCAAAACAACAGCAACTCCGTAAAATCACTGCCAGCGACAGATATCACCCCAACAGAGCAAGACAGTAACAATCTGCCGAGCGAACCAAGTATAGAACAGCTACTGGAAGCTTTGGCGGGTCAAGTACCCAGCCAATCGGCTGAAATTGAATGCTTGAAAACGTGGAAACAAGATTTAAAGCGACTGTTTCAATTTCTCGGCGACCGCCGCGTTTTAATCGCAGTAATGGAACCGGGAACTTTTGCCCTGCGTTATGCTAACGCGGCATTTTGTCGCTTGGCCGGTTGGGAGGGAACGTCCTTGGCAACTCAATCTACCAACGGTTGGTTTGCAGAAACTGACATCACTCTGCTGGAACTGTTCGAGGATTGGGGCGGCAAAACAGCAGAACAATTGTACCGCAGCCACCTTTTGCACTGGGTATTTAAGCAATATTATCAAATTGACATCGACGGTTTGCGGGTGCTAGACGAACCTGTCACGGCGAGTGTAAAAAACCCCAAACGCCGAGAACCCAGATTTATTGAGTTTTGGCTGGGTTCGGAACAGTTAAAAATTACTCGAATTGACTCCAAAATAGATGAATTTGCGGATACTTCTTTAAAATTAATGCCTGTTGCGGAACGGGAAGCTTGGCTGATGCAGCCGAATCAACTAGAAAATTTAGCCGATCGATTGCACTTGGATAATTACCGCGTAGAAGGTTTGCTGCTGCTAGAAGGTTTTGATGTCACCGTGCAGGAGCAAATTCGGCGGCTGACTCAGTTATTGATCGATCGAGATTCGATGCTGGGGCCAGACAAATTTGAGAAAATCGATCGGTGTTTGCGATCGCTCTTCAATGCTGACGGCACTTTGCTGCTGCGGCCCGACGGCGATCAGGTACAGCTATTAATTGCAAAAGACTGCCAACATTTGCAGCCGATTCTTTATTCAATGCACTCCCTAGAAGCTTCTCACTTTTTGAAGGCCACAGCAGCAAATCAAGTTTGGAACGTGCCAGACTTGCGCAGGGACTGCGAAACCGAGTGCGATCGAACTTTGCGGAAAAGGGGGACTCGATCGATGTTGCTCGTGCCCCTGGTAGTCAAATCCGTCACCCGCGAGGGGTGCGGGCAGCGGATTTTGGGTGTCGTGGGGCTGTTGTGCGATCGGCCCAACCACTTCAACGGCATTGACGCTCAACACGCCCAAGAACTCATTCCCGCCTTCATTGCAGCCCTGCGGCAAGCCATCCAAGAGCGGTTTACCCACATTCACAACATCCACCCCGCAGTAGAGTGGCGGTTCGCCCAAGAAGCAGAAAGGCGAAGTTGGGGACTGCCCCCAGATACAATCGTATTTGCTGACGTTTATCCGCTGTACGGAATTTCGGACATTCGCGGTTCTAGCGACGAAAGAAACCGAGCCATTCAAACTGATTTGCTCGAACAATTCCGCTTAGGTTTAGTCGTAGCCGATGCCGTTTGCGAAACACAAACTACCCACCTCGGCGAGCAACTGCGGCTCGATTTGCTCGACTACATCCAGCATTTAAAACAAAAAGTAACAGTCGATATGGAGGTGCGAGCAACCGAATATTTAAACAACCGTTTAGAAGTATATTTTGACTATTTTGTGCAGTGTGCCCCCAGGGTTCAGGCAGCAGTTGAAGCTTACCGAGCAGCCTGTGAAAACGAACACAACTGCGTTTACAGCGATCGTACCCGCTACGACCAAATGCTAAACCTAATCAGCAGCAAACTCCAAGAAATCTGGGCCCGCTGGCAAGAAAAAATGCAGCAAATTCTCCCCCACTACTGTGACATCGAATGCACCGACGGCATCGATCACATGATTTATGCAGGAAAATCGATCGACCCCAAATTCAGCCCGTTTCACCTGCACAGTTTGCGGTACGAACAACTGCGAGCAATTTGCGACTGTGCCCGCGCAGTTTTTCGCTTGCAAGCCGAGTCTCAAATTAACATGGAACTTACACATTTAGTCTTAGTGCAGAATACCACGATCGACATTTTTCACAACGAAAACACCGAAAAAATGTTTGACGTAAAAGGCACTCGCGACATCCGCTACGAACTCGTGAAAAAGCGGATCGAAAAAGCCGTTGACAAAGACGCACAAGAACGGATTACCCAGCCAGGAATGTTAACGGTAGTTTATTCAACCGAAGACGAATGGGAAGAGTACCAACAATACTTGCGCTACTTGTCTCGCGAAGGTTGGGTAGAACAAAAAATTCAGACTGGCATGGTAGAATCACAACAAGGAGTCAACGGTTTGAAATTTGCCCGCGTGCGTATTTTGCCGGAACCAGAATCACTTTCTACTATCTGTGAAGTAACGGTTGTTACCGATTGATAACCCGCTCAATTGCCTGTTTAAGGCGGAGTGCGATCGCTCCCATCCCCTCCTATTTTAAGCGGAGTGCGATCGCTCCAATCCTTAAAAATGGCGGAGCTAAATCATTCTGGACTCACACACAAGACCGATATTACATTTAAGATTTTTGTTGACACTCGCGAACACTGCCGCGTTGTCACTTTGTGTATCTTCGGTGTGATTTGGGAGCGAAAATTACACGATCTGAATCACAGCAAATCAAGATAAAGTAGTGTTAATCTAATGAAAATTAGCTCCTGTAATTAATAATTCAAGTTATGTTGAAATTCTCCAAATACCAAATCAATATTACTCTGCACGAAGGCGTCGAAACAATAATCTATCGCGGACAAACACCGACAGACGGGCCAACAGCAATTCTGAAAGTCCTCAAAGCCGAATATCCCACACTAGAAGCCATTACCAGGCTCAAACACGAATATCAAATCCGCCAAAATTTAGACAGTGAACAAATCGTCAAAGCCATCAGTCTCGAAACATTTGACCACCGATTAGGAATCGTGTTAGAAGACTTTGGCGGGGAATCACTCGCAAAACTGCTGGAAAAAGAGACGTTGAGCCTGCAAGCAAATTTAAACATCCTCATTCAAATAGTCAAAGCCTTACAATACCTGCATTTTCACCACATTATTCACAAAGACATCAAACCCAGCAACATCATAATTAACTCGCAAACAAAACAAGTAAAAATCACCGACTTCGGCATTGCCACAAAACTCAACAAAGAAAACCCGCAATTTAACAATCCCAACTCCGTCGAAGGAACCTTAGCCTATATGTCACCCGAACAAACCGGGAGAATGAACCGCACCCTCGACTACCGCACCGACTTTTATTCCCTTGGCATCACATTATATGAAATGCTGACAGGAAAATTGCCTTTCCCCAGCAACGACCCCTTAGAAATAGTTTATAGCCACATCGCAGTTCAACCAATATATCCCCATCAAATCAATTCAGAAATACCTGTCGCCATCTCTGAGATAGTAATGAAATTGATGGCAAAAAATGCCGAAGATAGATATCAAAGTGCGGCCGGATTGTTAGCAGACTTAGAAAATTGTTTGCATCAGTTAGAAACCACCGGACAAATTGCCGACTTCATCCCCGGACGCTTAGATATTCTCAGCCAATTGTTAATCCCTCAAAAATTGTACGGTCGGGAAAATCAGGTTAATGAGTTGCTAGCAGCATTTGAACGTGTAAGAGCTGGTTTAGCTAACAAGTTGTTAGCTAAACCAGCAACCTTAGAACAAAACTCGCCCCCATCAGGAAGCAGCGAATTAATGCTAGTATCAGGCTACTCAGGCATCGGTAAATCAGCCGTAGTCAACGAAGTTAGCAAACCCATTACCCGGTCAAAAGGTTACTTCATCAGCGGCAAATTCGACCAATTAAAACGCAACATTCCTTATGCCTCATTAATCCAAGCATTTAACTCCTTGCTGCGGCAATTGCTAACAGAAAGTACACTTTCATTAGAAATATGGCGCACTAAAATTTTAACAGCACTGGGAACAGACGGCCAAGTAATTGCCGACGTAATTCCCAAAGTTGAATTAATCATCGGCAAACAGCCAGAAGTCCCAGAACTCGCCCCCGTAGAATCCCAAAATCGATTCAATCGGGTATTCAAAGAATTTATTCGCGTTTTCGCCCAAAAAGAACACCCCCTAGTTATCTTTTTAGACGATTTGCAGTGGGCAGATTCAGCAACATTAAAGTTGATGCAAATACTGATAACTGACCCTGACCAAGAATATTTGTTGCTAATCGGTGCCTATCGAGACAATGAAGTTAGTCCGACCCACCCCTTAATTCAGACTATAGAAGAGATTGAAAAGACGGGTACGGTTGTCAACAATATCGTGCTGCAACCGCTGGATTTAGAAAATGTGACTAAATTAGTCACTGAAACACTTAACACTTGCACAGAAAAAGTAACAAATCTAGCCGAGTTAATCTGGAATAAAACGGGCGGCAATCCTTTTTTCTTGACCCAATTACTCCAAGCACTTTATCAAGACTCTCTTTTAACATTTAAATTTGATCGCATTACAAATGAGGGCAGTCAAAGTGGCTGGTATTGGAGTATCGATGAAATCCAAGCCATTGGAATTACCGATAAAAGTGTGGTGGAACTCGTAGCTTCTCGCATTGAAAAGCTGCCCGAACCCACGCAAGAAGCATTGAAGCTAGCAGCTTGCGTGGGAGATAAATTTGCTCTAGATGTGCTGTCACTTGTTAGCGAAAAGTCAGCTAATACTACAGCTACTGAACTTTATTCAGCTTTGCAAGCAGGGTTAATTCTGCCCTTGAGCGATGCTTATCGTATTCCTTTAGTTTTCGATCGAGCCGAGTCAATTAATCTCAAGTTAGACACATCGCGGGTTAGTTACAAATTTTTGCACGATCGCGTTCAGCAAGCCGCATATTCGCTAATTCCCGAAGATCAAAAGCAATCCACCCATTTAAAAATTGGTCAATTACTATTACAGAATACTCCACCAGACAAGCTAGAAGAAAACATTTTCGATCTCGTCAATCAATTGAATGTCGGAATTGACACGATTAGCCAGCCAGCAGAAAAGATGCAGTTAGCAAAATTAAATTTAACTGCTGGACGCAAGGCAAAAGCCGCGAGTGCTTATGAAGCTGCTGTTAGGTATTTGCGGGTGGCTATGGAATTACTGCCAGCGGATTGTTGGCAAAGTCAGTATGACTTAACATTAGCAATTTACGAGTCAACAGCCGAAGCTGAATACTTAAACATCAACTATGAAGGTTCAAAAAATCTGGTTGATATTGTAGTGCAAAAAGCTAAAATTTTACTGGAAAAAGTGAATGTTTATCAACTTCAAATTCAGTCTTATAACGCTCAGAATAGACTTGTAGAAGCACTCTATACAGGACTGGAAGTCCTGAAACTGTTAGGCATTTCTTTTCCTCAAAATCCCAAGCCGCTAAATATTGTGGCGGGACTGATTAATACAAAACTGAGCTTAGGATTGAAACGAATTGAGGATTTAGCTAACTTGCCAGAAATGATCGATCCCGAAAAACAAGCAGCCATGCGGATTTTATCAGGGATTCTCAGCAGTGCTGTTGCGGTCAAGCCCCAACTGGTACCGCTGCTGGCATTTAGGATGGTCAAGCTGTGCATTAAATATGGTAATTCGCCTTATGCAAGTATTGCTTACGTTTTTTATGGCGTAGTTATGTACAAGGTAGGGGACATTAGTTTGGCATACCAATTCGGTCAACTGGCAATTAGGATGTTAGACAAATTTCCCTCCCGTTCAATCAAAAGTAGAGTTTATACACCCTTTGGTTGCTTTATTAACCACTGGAAAGCCTCTGTCAAGTCCGGATTAGGCGATCTTATAGAAGGTTTTAAAACTGGGATGGAAACTGGAGAGTTGGAATATGCTGGTTATTCTATAACTGAATATTGCTTCAAAAAACAGTCGATAGGAGAGCCTCTAGATTTGGTGGATCAGGAGACTGGTAAATATATGAAACTAATGCAGCAATCTCAACTAGAATTTGCTGTACATTATATAAGTATAGGCAGGCAGACAGCCCTCAATTTGCGCGGTCAAGCTGTCGAACCCTGTCATTTAGTCGGTGAAAGATTTAATGAAGTCAAAACCCTCCCCATTTTAATAGAATCTCAAAGCTTTTTTTTAGTGAGTTTGGTTTATCATGCCAAAACTCAGCTTAATTTTATTTTCAGAAACTATGCGGAAGCCTTGGAAAATTCAAGGTTATTTGAGAAATATGAGGAGTCCGTAGCCGGATTTTATGTAGTTTCTCTGAATAATTTTTACTTTTCTCTCAGTCTGCTCGCTTTGTATCCCCAAGCTGAGAAAGGGGAGCAAAAGCAATACATGAAAAAAGTTGGACAAAACCAAAAAAAGATGAAAAAATGGGCAGTTCATGCTCCCATGAATTATCAACACAAATACGACTTGGTAGCTGCGGAAAAAGCGCGAGTTTTAGGGCAAAATACCCAAGCAATGGAATTGTACGATCGCGCAATTGATGGAGCCGCCAAAAACGGTTACATTCAAGAGGAAGCATTAGCGTATGAATTAGCAGGAGAATTTTATCAAGTTTTGGGTAAAGAGATAGTTTCTCAAGCATATCTGACTAAAGCCTATTATGGATATATCCATTGGGGAGCCATAGCTAAAGTTAAACACTTAGAATCAATACATCCTTTCTTAGCAGCACAGACGCGCACAATTCAAACCCCAACCCTCGATGTCACCCGCACTACCACTGGAAATACTACCAGTAGTAGTTTAGGCGATTTCTTAGACTTAGCTACTTTTATTAAGTCGGCGCAAGCCATTAACGGTGAAATAGTTCTAGAAAAATTGTTGACCAAATTAATCAAAATTATTTTAGAAAATGCGGCGGCTCAAAAAGTAGTGCTGCTGCTGCTGAAAAATGATATCCTCTGCATAGAAGCTACTGGCAGTTTTGCGGATGATAAAGTGACACTTTTACCGTCTATTCCCGTAGAAAATCGTCAAGATGTTCCCCTGTCTGTGATTAATTACGTACACCGCAGCCAAAAGCATCTGGTTTTAGACAATGCGACTGTCGCCGAACCTTTTAAGGTAGATACCTACATTCAGAAATATCAACCCAAATCAATTCTCTGTTTGCCGATTATTTATCAATCTCAGCGGCGCGGAATAATTTATCTAGAAAATGCTTTGACAGTAGGAGCTTTTACAGCAGAGAGAGTAGAAGTCTTCAAAGTGTTAATTTCTCAAGTTGCTATTGCCGTAGAAAATGCTGGTTTGTACGCGCGGGAGCAAGAGAAATCTCAACAGTTAGAAAAATCTTTCAATGAACTGCAACAAGCACAATTGCAGCTAATTCAAGGTGAAAAAATGTCTGCTTTGGGCAATCTGGTTGCTGGTGTCGCTCACGAAATTAACAATCCAGTCGGTTTTATTTCGGGGAATATTACCGAAGCTAATGCGGCTGTGGGCGATTTAATTAGCCACTTGAAGTTATATCAGGAAGAAGTGATTAATCCTAGCTCAAAAATCGCACAGGATGCTGAGGATATCGATTTAGAGTATCTTATAGAAGATTTACCGAAAATGCTGGGGTCGATGAAAGTTGGGTGCGATCGCATTCGCAATATTAGCACTTCTCTCCGCACGTTCTCCCGTGCGGACACCACCCGAAAAGTGTCGGCAGATATCCATGAGGGAATTGATAGCACTTTAATGATTTTACAGCATCGATTGAAAGCAAATCAAGACCGTCCGCTGATTCAAGTAGTTAAGGAGTATGGCAATATCCCGAAAGTTAAGTGTTATTTGGGACAGTTGAATCAGGTGTTTATGAATATTTTGGCAAATGCGATCGACTGTTTTGAGGAAGCAAATAAAGTTCGGAATTTTGCGGAGATTAAACTGGCGCCTAATATCATTACCATCAAAACAGAGATGGATGATGAAAATCAAACTGTTGTGATTAAGATTAGAGATAATGGCAGGGGAATTCCCGAAGAAATTTTAGCGCATATTTTTGACCATTTATTCACTACCAAAGGTGTTGGGAAAGGTACGGGGTTGGGGTTGTCTATCAGCCGCCAAATTGTGGTAGAAACCCACGGCGGCTGTTTGAGTTGTGATTCTGTTGTGGGTGAAGGAACGGAATTTACGATCGCCCTGCCGTTGAGTTAACTCATATGTTGCAGCATTTTCATGAACAGGCTTTCGGGCCTGTTCCACAAAAAACCTCTTGCAAAAGTCCCCAACGCCGGGCAATAGTAAGGTGATTGAGAGGAAAAACTGATGACTTACGAACAAGTGCAAAGTTTAAAGCCAGAAGCCTTCAAGCGATTCTTTGGCGTTGGGTCTACAACTTTTGATGAAATGGTGTCAGTAAAGCGAACAACAGCAACTTCAGAAACGCAAACCCGGTCGCCCGCCTAAACTGAGCACCGATTCCCAGGTACTGCTGGCATTACAATATTGGCGAGAGTACCGTACCTACTTTCACATTGCTCAAAGCTGGAACATCAATGAATCCACTGCGTTCAGGATCGTCAGACACGTAGAGGAAACATTAATTCGTTCAGGTCGGTTTAGCTTACCCGGAAAGAAAGCACTGCTGCAACCGGACTCAGTTTTAGAAGTAGTTGTGGTCGATGTGACCGAAAGCCCAGTCGAGCGTCCAAAAAAAAACAACGACAAGTGTTTTCCGGCAAAAAGAAGTATCATACATTGAAGTCGCAATTAGTGGTCAATCAAAAGACGGGAGCAATTATCTGCAGAGCTTCGTGGTAAAGGCAGAAGGCATTCCTTGTGACTATTCATTCTTCAGTAAAGTCAGGCTAGCCACTACAATTAAGCTTTGGCGTGACAAGGGTTATCAAGGAATTGCCAAACTTCATGCCAATAGTCAGATCCCTACTAAAAAGCCCAAAAGCTCTAATTTATCTCAGGTTCAAGGGCAGGAAAACCGTACTCTGGCAAGCCAACGAATTATTATTGAACACGTTAATAGGAGGCTGAAATTTTTTCGGATTTTGTCGGAACGTTACCGAAATCGCCGACGTAGATTTGGTTTACGCTTCAACCTGATTGCAGGCATCTATAACTATGAACTTAGCCTTTCAGAATGACTTTTGCAAGAGGTCTATTATTCGTTGGCTAGATGAGATTATTGCTTACTTCGATTATAAGACTACGAGTGGTGTTGTCGAAGGCATCAACAATAAGCTCAAGTTGATTAAACGTTCTGCTTACGGATTTAGAAACTTTGAAAACTTCCGAGTTAGATGTTTGCTTACTTGCCAGTTTGATTGTTAGTTTAGCATACTAGCTAATGAAGAGCCAAAAATGTTTGACGTAAAAGGCACTCGCGACATCCGCTACGAACTCGTGAAAAAGCGGATCGAAAAAGCCGTTGACAAAGACGCACAAGAACGGATTACCCAGCCAGGAATGTTAACGGTAGTTTATTCAACCGAAGACGAATGGGAAGAGTACCAACAATACTTGCGCTACTTGTCTCGCGAAGGTTGGGTAGAACCAAAAGTTCAGACGGGCACGGTAGAATCACAACAAGGAGTCAGCGGTTTAAAATTCGCCCGCGTCCGCATTTTACCGGAACCCGAATCAATTATTCATGTCAGTGAAGTTACGGTAGTAAACGATTGAAAATCAGCCTTGAAAATTTATTTAAGTTGGGAGTTGCACGTTGCGAGTCAACGTGCAACTCCCAACTTAAAGCGCGCATATTTGGTGTATTTTACTTGTGATGCGATTGAAAAATACACGATCGGGATCACACAAAGCCCAGGTAACTTTATGTTATAATAATGAGACTTAGATCCTGTTAATTTAAAAATTAACTTATGTTAACTTTCTCTGAATACCGCATCGACTCTATTCTGCACGAAGGCGTCGAAACAATTATCTATCGCGGACAGACACCAACTTATCGGTCAGCAACTATTCTTAAATTCCTGAAAGCCGAATATCCGACACTCGAAGCCATTACCCGCCTCAAACACGAATATCAAATCCGCAAAAATTTAGATAGCAAACACATCGTTAAAGCCATCAGTCTCGAAACCTTTGACCACCGATTAGGACTGGTTTTAGAAGATTTTGGCGGGGAATCTCTCGGACAAGTGCTCGAGCAACAAAGGCTGAGTGCGATTCCCTTGGGGATAGCTTCGCTTCACGAAATTTTAAACATCGCCGTCCAAATCGTCAAAGCCTTAGAATACCTGCATCAAAATCAGATTATTCACAAAGACATCAAACCCAGCAATATCATAATTAACTCGCAAACAAAACAAGTAAAAATCACCGACTTCGGCATTGCCACAAAACTGAACAAAGAAAACCCGCAATTTAACAATCCCAACTCCGTCGAAGGCACATTAGCTTATATGTCTCCCGAACAAACCGGGAGAATGAACCGCACCCTCGACTACCGCACCGATTTTTATTCTCTCGGAATTACCTTGTATGAAATGCTGACAGGTAAACTGCCTTTCCCCAGCAGTGACCCCTTAGAAATAGTTTACAGCCACATCGCCAGACAACCAATTTCACCGCATCAGTTGAATTCACAAGTCCCCGCCGCCATCTCTGAGATAGTGATGAAATTGATGGCAAAAAATGCCGAAGATAGATATCAAAGTGCAGCCGGGTTGTTAGCAGATTTAGAAATTTGTTTGCATCAGTTAGAAACGACTGGCAAAGTTGCCGATTTTACCCCCGGACGCTTAGATATTCTCAGTCAGTTATTAATTCCCCAGAAATTGTACGGTCGGGAAAATCAAGTCAACCAACTATTAGCAGCATTTGAACGAGTAGGCGGGGGTTTAACTAACAATTTCTTAGAAAAATCAACCACTTTTCAAGAAAAGTTGCCCCCATCCGGCACAAATGAACTGATGCTAGTATCTGGCTATTCTGGTATCGGTAAATCAGCAGTAGTTAATGAAGTTAGCAAACCAATTACTCGCTCGAAAGGTTACTTCATTAGCGGCAAATTTGACCAACTAAAACGAAATATTCCTTACGCATCATTGATTCAAGCATTTAACTCGCTGCTGCGCCAGTTGCTAACAGAAAGCGCTGCTTCTATAGAAACATGGCGCACTAAAATTTTAACAGCTTTAGGAACAAACGGTAAAGTAATTGCCGATGTAATTCCTGAACTTGAATTAATCGTTGGCAAACAGCCAGAAGTTCCAGAAATCGGCCCTGTAGAATCGCAAAATCGCTTCAATCGAGTATTCAAAGAATTTATTCGCGTTTTCGCGCAAAAAGAACACCCGCTAGTGATTTTTTTAGACGATTTGCAGTGGGCAGATTCAGCAACATTAAAGTTAATGCAAATACTGATAACTGACCCAGACCAGCAATATTTGTTGCTAATCGGTGCTTATCGAGATAACGAAGTTAGTCCCACTCATCCTTTAATTCAAACTCTAGAAGAGATTGAAAAGACGGGTACGGTTGTCAACAATATCGTGCTGCAACCGCTGGATTTAGAAAATGTGATTGAATTAATCGCTGAAACACTTAACAGTCGCATAGAAAAAGTCAAGAATCTAGCAGAGTTAATCTGCAATAAAACTGGCGGAAATCCTTTTTTCTTGACGCAACTACTCCAAGCACTTTATCAAGAAAATCTTTTAAAATATGACTTTAGTCCCATGATATCTCCCGTTACCAATGAAGAAGGTAAAGGGGGCTGGAATTGGAGTATCGATGAAATTCAAGCCATTGGAATTACCGATAAAAGTGTGGTGGAACTGGTAGCCAGCCGCATTGAAAAACTCCCTGCAGCCACGCAAAAAATGTTGAAATTAGCAGCTTGTGTGGGGGATAAATTTGCTCTAGATGTGCTGTCACTTGTCAGAGAAGAGTCAGCTAATACTACAGCCACTGAACTTTATTCAGCTTTGCAAGCAGGGTTAATTCTGCCCTTGAGCGATGCTTATCGGATTCCTTTAGTTTTCAATCGAGCCGAATCAATTAATCTCAAATTAGATACTTCGCGGGTTAGTTACAAATTTTTGCACGATCGCGTCCAGCAAGCCGCATATTCCCTAATTCCCGAAGACAAAAAGCAATCCACCCATTTAAAAATCGGTCAATTACTGTTACATAATACTCCACCAGAAAAGCTCGAAGAAAACATCTTTGATATTGTCAATCAGTTGAATGTCGGAATTGACACGATTAGCCAGCCAGTCGAAAAAATTGATTTAGCCAGATTAAATTTAACTGCTGGACGCAAGGCAAAAGCCGCGAGTGCTTATGAAGCTGCTGTTAGGTATTTGCGGGTGGCTATGGAATTACTGCCAGCGGATTGTTGGCAAAGTCAGTATGACTTAACATTAGCAATTTACGAGTCAACAGCCGAAGCTGAATACTTAAACATCAATTATGAAAATTCAAAAAAACTGGTCGATATCGTACTGGAAAAAGCTAAAAATTTACTGGAAAAAATGAATGTTTATGAACTTCAAATCCAGTCTTACAATGCTCAAATTAGACTTGTAGAAGCACTAAATACAGGACTGGAAGTGCTGAAACTGTTAGGCATTTCTTTTCCTCAAAACCCCAACGCGCTAAATATTGTGGCGGGACTGATCAAGACAAAACTGAGCTTGGGGTTGAAACGAATTGAGGATTTAGCTAACTTGCCAGAAATGACAGATCCCAATCAACAAGCAGCCATGCGGATTTTATCAGGGATTATCAGCACTGCTGTTCAGGGAAAACCCCGCCTGGTACCGCTGCTGGCATTTAGGATGGTCAACCTGTGCATTAAATATGGCAATTCGCCTTATGCAAGTATTGCCTACCTTTATTATGGCGTAGTTATGTGCCGGCTAGGGGACATTAGTTTGGCATACCAATGCGGTCAACTGGCCATTAGGATGTTAGACAAATTTCCATCCCGTTCAATGAAAAGTAGAGTTTATACACTATTGGGTTGTTTTATTCTACACTGGAAAACCGAGCTTAACTCAGGATTAAGCGTTCTCAAGGAAGGTTTTCAAACAGGGATGGAAACTGGAGAATTGGAGTATGCGAGTTATTGTATAGGTCAATATTGCTTCAAAAAAATGTCGATAGGAGAGCCTCTCGATTTGGTGGAGCAGGAGACTGGTAAATATATGAAAATAATGCAGCAATCTCAACTAGAAATGGCTGTACAGTATCTAAGTATAGGCAGGCAGACAGCCCTCAATTTGCGCGGTCAAGCTGTCGAACCCTGCCATTTAGTTGGTGATAGATTTAATGAAGTTAAAACGCTCCCCGTTTTAATAGAAGCTGAAAACTTTTTTTTAGTGAGTTTGGTTTATCATGCCAAAACTCAGCTTAATTTTATCTTCAGAAACTACGCGGAAGCCTTAGAAAATTCAAGGTTATTTGGAAAATATGAAGAAGCCGTAGCCGGATTTTATGTAGTTTCTCTGAATAATTTTTACTCTTCTATAAGTCTTCTCGCTTTGTATCCCCAAGCTGAGAAAGGGGAGCAAAAACAATATCTGAAAAAAGTGCTGCGAAACCAAAAGAAGATGAAAAAATGGGCAGTTGATGCTCCGATGAATTATCAACACAAATACGACTTGGTAGCAGCAGAGAAAGCGCGAGTGTTGGGGAAAAATACCGAAGCAATGGATTTGTACGATCGCGCAATTTCTGGAGCTGCCAAAAATGGTTACATTCAAGAGGAAGCATTAGCCTATGAATTAGCAGGAGAATTTTATCAAGATTTGGGTAAAGATGTAGTTTTTCAAGCATATCTGACTAAAGCCTATTATGGATATATCAATTGGGGAGCCACAGCTAAAGTTAAAGACTTAGAGTCAACACATCCTTTCTTAGCAGCACAGACGCGCACAATTCAAACCTCAACCCTCGATGTCAACCGCACAACCATGGGAAATACTACCAGTAGTAGTTTAGGCGATTTCTTAGACTTAGCTACTTTTATTAAGTCGGCGGAAGCTCTTAACGGTGAAATTGTTCTAGAAAAATTGTTGACAAAATTAATCAAAATTATTTTAGAAAATGCGGCGGCTCAAAAAGTCGTGCTGCTGCTGCTGAAAAACGATATCCTCTGCATAGAAGCTACTGGCAGTTTTGCGGAGGATAAAGTGACACTTTTACCGTCTATTCCCGTAGAAAATCGTCAAGATGTACCCCTGTCTGTGATTAATTACGTACACCGCAGTCAAAAGCATCTAGTTTTAGACAATGCCACTGTCGCCGAACCTTTTAAGGTGGACACCTACATTCAGAAATATCAACCAAAATCAATTCTCTGTTTGCCGATGATTTATCAATCTCAGCGGCGCGGAATAATTTATCTAGAAAATGCTGTGACGGTAGGAGCTTTTACAGCAGAAAGAGTAGAAGTATTCAAAGTGTTAATTTCTCAAGTTGCTATTGCCGTAGAAAATGCTGGTTTGTACGCGCGGGAGCAAGAGAAATCTCAACAGTTAGAAAAATCTTTCAATGAACTGCAACAGGCGCAACTGCAACTGATTCAAAGCGAAAAAATGTCGGCTTTGGGCAATTTGATTGCAGGGGTTGCTCACGAAATTAACAATCCGCTCGGTTTTATCGCGGGTAATATTGATGCTGCTGCTGAGGCCAGCTTAGATTTGATTGATTACTTGCAACTTTACCAAGAAAAATTTCCTAATTCTGGAGATGAATTAGAGGATAAAGCATCGGAGATTGATTTAGAATATTTGGTGGAAGATTTGCCAAAAATGCTTTTATCTATGAAATCAGGTACAGAGCGCATCCGCAATATTAGCACGTCTTTGCGTATTTTTTCCCGCGCTGACAGTGCGAATAAAGTGTCAGCAAATATTCATGAGGGCATCGACAGCACTTTGATGATTTTACAGTATCGCCTGAAAGCTCAAGATACTCGCCCCGCGATTAAAATTATCAAAGAATACGGAAATATCCCGCCAGTTAAATGTTATTTTGGGCAACTGAATCAGGTATTTATGAATTTGTTGGCAAATGCGATCGACTGTTTTGAGGAATCTAATCAGGGCAGAACTTACGCTGAAATTCAAGCTTTACCGAATACGATCGCCATTATTACTCATGTCTCCGAGGATAACCAGAGCGTGGTGATTAAAATCAAAGATAACGGTCAAGGGATGTCATCGGAGGTCAAATCTAAAATATTTGACCATTTATTTACTACCAAAGGAGTAGGAAAAGGTACGGGTTTGGGGTTGTCTATCAGCAGGCAAATTGTGGAAGAAACCCACGGCGGTAAACTCAGTTGCGAATCGATGCTGGGAGAAGGTACGGAATTTGCGATCGCCCTGCCGCTTTAATAAAATTTATTCTGCACCCTTAAAGAATCACTCATTGCCAATTGTTTAATCTAAAATCTAAAATCTAAAATCTAAAATGCTATGACTTGTGCTTAACACACACTTGGAAATTTGTCAATTCCTAAATATCTATCAAATAGTCCACAGTTCACTGTTTAAAGCAGGCAGTATGCAGTTACATTGTTAGCTAAATCATGTAATAACTGTATTTGATAGGAGTTTTTCGAGTGAACGCTGCCGAACAAGCCAGAAATATAGAAGTTGCCAGCAAAATTGCTGCAGTTGTTAATTTATTCAAGTCCGAATTCCCGGATGCGAAAGTCGATTTGAAGCCTTGGATGAATGACGAGGATACCAGAGAACTTGTAGATCCAGATTCGATCGACATTGGCTTCCATTTCCCCGGTAGAAGCCGCTTGCTGCAAAGCCGCAGCATCTTGATTCAAATCCGATTTTACCAAGATCCTGTAGAAGGAAGCCGTCGGGCGATCGGGGTTGAGGCGGCCGGTTACGATCACACTGGTCAGCAGTGGCGCTTTTCCACCGTGGAAAATTGGAGTTTTCTCGGTGCAACCGAACCCGCTGCGGAGTCAGCCCAAAAGCTCAAAGACTTTTGCCGCGAGATATTCGCTTTGTTTAATAGTTAAGTTCCAGGGATGATAGCAGGGATTTGGCGCCACATCCTAAGTAAATTGATATCAATTATCTTGCACCATTGGTAATAATCCCTTTAGAAGCGCTGCTCAGAGCAACAGCCCCCAATAAAATTTAATTTTTGTGGAACAGGCCCGAAAGCCTGTTAAGCGAGAATGGTGCTTTAGAGTGAGTTATTTCACACTATCGCAATTGTCGATCGACCTACAGCCAACTGCATAAACAGATTTGTAAGTTGTCGATCGCTTGCCAAACAAAGTATAGCGGTTATCGCGGACTTGTTCGTACACGCGATCGCCCATCCACTTCATCCCCGGCATTGCCCGGTAAGCAGCCACAAACACCTCGCCTCCCGGCAATATTCGCCCGATTTCCTCCGCCGCATCGCTGCCCTGCCAGCGCCGTTCCGGAGTGTTGCCATCTATCAAAATCATCCCCATTTCGCAGTCTTGAGACGTAATCCCAAAGCGATTTAATTGCTCTAAATCTTGCATGGGAATATACTCAAACCGCTGACCTTGGTCTAAGTTTTCTAGTAACTGTACCAAGGTAACGCAGAGATTGCAAGTGCCGTCGTAAATTACGTTATATTTCATTAGTTGACTGTTGACTGTTGACTGTTGACTGTTGACTGTTAGCTGTTAGCTGTTGACTGTTGACTGTTAACTAATGACAACTGACAACTTACTACTGCCAACTGCCAACTGACTAAAGACTAATGACTAATGACTAATGACTACTGACTACTGACTATTCGCCACAGGAATCTCGATCGCAAATTCCGTGCCTTGACCCGGTGCAGAATCGCACCTAAGCACCCCGCCGTGCTTTTCCACCACAATTTGATAGCTGATAGACAGCCCCAAACCAGTACCTTTACCAGGTTCTTTCGTAGTAAAAAACGGATCGAACAGCCTTTTGTGAACATCTATCGGAATCCCCGGCCCGTTGTCAGCAATCCGAATCACAATATGAGAAGGATGCCGAATTGAATCATCAGAAACAGCAGAATCTGCCTGCCTCAAAGCATCCTGTTCATATTTTACATCAGTACAAATCCGCAGCGTCGGCGAAGGACAATAAGGAATAGGCGCCAGTTCCCCCTCCGCCCACTGTCCAGTCTCCATTGCCTCTTCCACAGCATCAATTGCATTGCCAATAATATTCATAAATACCTGATTCAACTGTCCTGCATAACACTGTACGCGGGGCAAATTTCCGAACTGCTTGAGCAAGGTAATTTTCGGATGTCCTGCCGTTTCTTTTAACCTATGCTGCAAAATCAACAAAGTGCTTTCAATCCCTTCGTGAATATCCACCTGCTTTTGTTCGGCTTCGTCCAATCGCGAAAAATTCTTCAGGGACAGCACGATCTGGCGAATTCGCTCTGCTCCCATTTTCATGGAATTTAACAGATTCGGCAAATCTGTGAGCATAAAATTCAAATCTATCTCTTCTATCTCTTGTTGAATTGCCGGTGTGGGTTGCGGGTATTCCTGCTGGTAAAGTTGCAGCATTTTTAGCAAGTCTTTAAAGTAATCGTTAGCGTGCATGACGTTGCCGTAAATAAAGCTAACTGGATTGTTAATTTCGTGAGCAACGCCAGCGACTAATTGCCCCAAACTTACCATTTTTTCATTTTGAACCATCATGCTTTGAGTTTTATGCACGTCCCGCAAGGCTTTTGCCAATTCTTGATTCTTACTCCTCAATTGACTTTCGGAAAGCTGCACCGCTTCTTCGGCGTGTTTGCGCTTGGTAATATCTTTGCGAATTGCTACATATTGATGGGGATCTCCGCTGGTATTTAAGCAAGGTACAATCGTAGTATCCAACCAGAATAATGTGCCGTCTTTAGCTTGATTTTTCATTTCTCCCCGCCAAACCTTTCCCTGGCGGATGGTTGACCAAAGCTTCTTGAAAAAATCTGCTGGGTGATAGCCAGAATTGACAAGTCTGTGGGTTTTGCCGATCAGTTCTTCTCGGGAATATTTAAATAGTTCGCAAAATTGATCGTTGACATAGGTAATTGCTCCGAATTCGTCGGTATTCGAGACAATTGCCGATTGATCCAAAGCAAATTTTTCAAATTCCAACTCTTTGAGAGTTTGGCGCAATTCTGCTTCGGCTTGTTTGCGATCGCTAATATCAGTAATCATCCGCAAAACCCCGGAAAAATTGCCCTCACCGTCGAACATCGGCGTCGCCGACACGATCGCCCACAAGTGAGATCCGTCTTTCCGAGTAAACTTAAAATCGTGGCGTTCGCGAATGCCTTCCCGCCTGCGCTGGACATAACTTTCAGCTATTTCCCTAGATTCGCAGTCGATAAACTCAAATAGCGATCGCCCCAGCATTTCCTCCACAGTATAACCCAGCATTTCGGCCATCCGAGAGTTAGCAAAAGTCGTGATACTTTCGCTGTCAAACATCCAAACGCCCTCGGAAGCCGTCTCGACAATGCAGCGGTAATAACTCTCGCTCTTCCTGAGCACTTCCTCTGTCTGTTTGCGATCGCTAATATCAGTGTGCACCGCTATAAAACCTTCGAGTTCCCCTGTTTCTTGATAAATTGGGGCGATCGAAAGCGCCACCCAATAACCCTTTCCATCCTTGTTGTAATTGTAAATTTCCTGATTAAACGGCACACCAGCAGCCAAAGCCGATCGCAGTTGAGCAATAGCTAGCGGGTCTGTTTGAGGGCCTTGCAATACATCACCCGGTTTTTTTCCCTGCATTTCTGCCAGCACGTAACCGCTAATCCGAGTAAATCCTTCATTCACCCATTCAATGCAGCCTTGAGCATCAGTAATAATCACACCATTTTGCGTTTTTTGAGCCACAATGGCCAAGCGCGACAATTCTGTTTCATTTTTTTTGCTTTCCGTAATATCTTCAGCAATACCCAGAATGTACTTAGGCGCGCCAGAATCGTCAAACAAAGGAACTTTTTTAGTGTGCAAAATCCGCTTTCCTCGGTGCGGAAGTTCGATAGTTTGTTCGGGCAAATCGACGCCTTTTCTCGTTGCAAGGACTTCTAAATCTTGTGCTTGCAAGTAATTGGCATGATCTGACTCCAACAAGTCAGCAGCATTGTTTAAGAGCACTTCATCCCTGGAATAGCCAAACAATTCTTCGCTAGCAGTATTCCAATAAATAAATTTTTGCTCTACAGCATCTTTAATAAAGACGCTAATCGGCAGATTTTGCAGTACCGCATTCAGAAAATCTTTAGTGTTTCGCAGATCTTCCTCAGCTCGTTTTCGTTCCGTAATATCCAAAATTACTCCGTCGAGATAGACAACCCGAGACAGAGAATTTGCGATCGGCGAAACCGGCGAAACCACAGCCGACAAAAATCCCTCAATTTCCCCTTCTATCTCTTGTCTTCCTCTAGCCTCGTCAGCCTCGCAGCAAACAGCTTGACCTTTTTCGTAAACCCAGCTAATTTCGCCGTCAGCCCGGACAATGCGATATTTAAGGATGTACGGAGTTCTAGTTGCTACACTTATTTTGACAGTAGCATCCACATTTTTGCGGTCTTGAGGATGGATAATGCTGGAAAAAGAACGGACGCGATCGTTGATAAAATCCGAAGATGGATAGCCTGATATTTCTTGAACGGCATCGCTCAAAAACGCCATTGTCCGTGTTAATTCCCCGTCGGGGCTCGTACAGTCGCAGGTACAGTGGTAGACAGCACCGGGAATATTAGCTACTAAATTTTTATATTTTTCTTCGCTGCTTAGCAAAGATGAGCCGTCTTCGTTATTGCGATCGCCGTTCTTAACTTTAGAAGAATTCGAGGAAATTTGCATGATTTTTTTCACTTGTGAGTGCGAAAGCAAGTGTTAGAGTAGATGACCCTATAAAAAGTAAATTTAATTTCCGAAAAAATTCGTTATAAACTAATATAGTACAAAATTAGTTCTGCGAACATTCAGAAAATTTGAGGGTGGTTAATAGGTAAAGCTAATCAAGGCTAGAAATGTAGAAAACTGTTCGGCAACGGATTTAACGGATGGATGTTGCACCATTCTCAATAAGGCTTTTAGGGGCGGGCTAGAAAATCCCACCCCACAAGAAATTCATTCTTTGTGGAAGACGCCCGAAAACCTGTTAAGCGAGAATGGTGCAAAATGTGAGTTTAACGGATTGAACCGATGGATGTTGAGGTCTGAGGCAAAGAGGGAAGATTTTCCCACGCCACTCTCCCACTCCCCCTCTCCCACTCTCCTACTCTCCCACTCCCCCACTCCCCGACTCTCGTTACAATAAGATAAGTTGCCTTGCTACCGATCGCCCCTCAAACAAAACACCATGACTCAACAACAACCCCGGATTTGCATTCTCGGCGGAGGCTTCGGCGGACTCTACACAGCCCTGCGCTTGAGTCAGTTACCCTTCTCCCCAACCGAAAAACCCGAAATTGTCTTAGTTGACCGCCGCGATAGATTTTTGTTCGTTCCCCTGCTGTACGAACTCCTAACCGGCGAACTCCAAACCTGGGAAATTGCCCCACCGTTTGCCGAAGTCTTGCAAAAAACAGGTGTGCGCTTTTGTCAAGGTACTGTCTCCGGCATCGATGTGGAGGAAAAGCGAGTGCAGTTGCACGACGGGCCAGAAATTCCGTGCGATCGCCTAGTTTTAGCTTTAGGCGGCGAAACCCCCCTAGATATGGTCAAGGGTGCGGTTGAATACGCTTACTCGTTTCGCACCCTCGACGACGCCTACCGCTTAGAAGAAAGACTGCGGTTTTTAGAGGCCAGCAACACCGACAAAATTCGGGTTGCGATCGTCGGCGCCGGTTATTCGGGAGTAGAATTAGCTTGTAAATTAGCCGATCGACTCGGAGACAAAGGTCGCGTGCGGTTAGTCGAGCAAAGCGACAGGATTCTGCAGACATCACCGGAGTTTAACCGCGAAGCCGCCACCAAAGCTTTAGACAAACGGAAAGTGTGGATCGACTTAGAAACAACAGTAGAGGCGATCGAAGCAGACACAATATCCTTACTTTACAAAGGACAATTAGATGTTCTCCCCGTAGACATAGTGCTGTGGACAGTAGGAACTCAAGTTAGCCAAGCAGTGCGATCGCTACCCCTCAAACAAAACCGCCGCGGTCAATTAACAGTCAATCCGACAATGCAAATTATCGACCATCCAGACATATTTGCCTTGGGAGACTTAGCAGAATGTCAGGATGCAACAGGTCAAAAAGTCCCCGCAACAGCCCAAACAGCCTTCCAGCAAGCTGACTACACCGCCTGGAACATTTGGGCATCCCTCACCGGCCGCCCATTACTTCCTTTCCGCTATCAGCCGCTAGGAGAAATGATGACATTAGGAATTGACAACGCCACCCTAGCCGGTGTAGGAATTCAACTCGACGGACAACTGGCCCACATTGCTCGCCGTTTAGCTTATCTCTATCGGATGCCAACTTTTGACCATCAACTAAAAGTTGGTTTCAATTGGATTAGCAAGCCGATTCAAGAGTTGCTTAAAAGTTAATCGATGCTTTTTCAAATAGATCGGAAACAGGCAAGATGCCTGTTCCACAAAAATTCAATGTTCTTGTGGAATGGGCATCTTGCCCGTTCCTATAGAAAATATTAGGTACAATAAAAAATGCAAACTCCTACAATTCAACAGCCAAAAACAGAACTTCCACCGCTAATCGAGCGGGAAATTCTGTTCGGAAATCCCGAAAAAACCCGCCCCCAACTTTCACCCGACGGCAAGTATATCGCCTACATTGCACCAGATGAAAACAACGTTTTGCAAGTGCAATTGCGTACCGTCGGTCAAGCAGACGATCGCCAACTGACAGCAGATAAAAAACGAGGCATCCGCATCTTTTTCTGGACTTACAGCGGCGAAGAGTTAATTTACCTCCAAGATGCCGAGGGTGATGAAAACTGGCATTTATTCTCAGTAAATATCCACTCAAATCAGGTTCGCGACTTGACACCATTTCAAGGCGTTCAAGCTCAGCCGATCGCCTTTGACCGCAACTTCCCCAATGAAATATTAGTGGGAATGAACATCCGCGATCGCAGCAAACACGACGTTTACCGCATCAACCTCAAAAATGGTGCCGTTGAATTTGACACCGACAACCCAGGTAACATCGTCGGTTGGACTGCTGACGCCCAATTTCAAGTGCGGGCGGCCACAGCCACAACTGCCGACGGCGGCTCAGAATTGGTGTTTCGGGAAACTGCGGACAAGTCTTGGGAAAGCCTGCGAACCTGGGGGCCCGATGAGGAAGGCGGTGCCGTCATGTTCTCAGAAAACGGCAAAATTCTTTACATCATGGGCAATCATGATGCTAATGCCGAACGTTTGATCGCATTAGACTTAGAAACCAAACAAGAAACCGCTCTCGCCTCTGACCCAGAATACGATGTCGGTGGCATTGTCGTACACCCCACCAAGCGAGAGATTCAGGCGGTTTCCTTCTACAAGGACAAGCAAGAGTGGCAGATTTTAGACCAAAGCATAGCAGAGGATTTTGAGGCGATCGGCAAATTGGGCCCCGGCGAATTCTCCATCACCAGTCGCAACCTCGCCGATACAACTTGGCTAGTCGCTTACATGACAGACGACGGCCCAGTTTACTACTATGTGTACGATCGCGCCTCCAAAACCTGCACCTTTCTGTTCAGCAACCAACCAAAACTCGAAGGGCTACCGCTATCATCAATGGAACCCATTTCTTACACCGCAAGAGATGGTTTAACCATTCACGGCTACCTGACAAAACCGGTTGGTGTCGCCACACCCGTACCGACAGTCTTGCTTGTTCACGGTGGCCCCTGGGCACGCGATACCTGGGGTTACAATCCACAAGCCCAATGGCTGGCAAACCGAGGTTACGCCGTTTTGGAAATCAATTTTCGCGGTTCCACCGGTTACGGCAAAGCCTTTCTCAATGCCGGCAATCGCGAATGGGGCGCTAAGATGCACGACGACTTGCTAGATGGGGTGAATTGGCTTGTAGAAACAGGAATTTCCCAACCAGATAAAATTGCGATTATGGGCGGTTCTTACGGTGGTTATGCTGCCTTAGCGGGATTGACTTTTAGTCCCGATGTTTTTGCCTGCGCCGTCGATATTGTCGGGCCAAGCAATTTGATTACACTGCTGCAAAGTATTCCCCCTTACTGGGAACCGCTCAAAGCAAATATGTATCACCGCGTCGGCAATTTGGAAACAGAACCAGAGTTTCTCAAATCGATCTCGCCTTTATTTTTTGTCGATCGCATCCAGAAACCTTTGCTAATCGCCCAAGGTGCTAACGACCCGCGAGTTAAATTAGCAGAAAGCGAGCAAATTGTCAATGCCATGAAGCAAGCCGGCAAACCTGTAGAATACGTGCTTTATACAGACGAAGGACACGGATTTGCGCGTCCGGAAAATCGCCTGCACTTTTATGCGATCGCCGAAGAATTCCTAGCCAAATATTTAGGAGGAAGATTTGAACCTGCGGGCAATATTGCCAATCATTCTGGTGTGGTGAATCCGCAAACAACTCACAACTGAAAAAGTTTGTAGTGAGGGCTGAAGAACTCAAAACTAAAATCGTAGGCAATCAGGACTAAAGTCCTTACTACAAACAAATAACAAATAACAAATGACCAAAGTAATTTTTTTAGACGCCGCCGGTACACTATTTGACGTTCGCGGTAGCGTCGGCGAGGTATACGGACAAATAGCCCAGAGTTTTGGAGTAACAGTTAAAAGTGAAGAGTTAAATGCAGCATTTTCCCAAAGCTTCGCCTCAGCAAGTCCGATGGCATTTCCAGGGATAGAAGCGGCCAAAATTCCCCAGCTAGAATTTGAGTGGTGGCAAGCAGTTGCCGCGAAAGCTTTTCAAATAGCAGGCGTTTTCCACCAATTTTCAGACTTTCCCAAATTCTTTGCCGAACTCTACGCTCATTTTGCAACCGCCGAACCTTGGTTCGTCTATCCCGACGTATTGCCAGCATTAAATAAGTGGCAGCAACAAGGAATTGAATTAGCATTAGTATCGAATTTTGATTCCAGAATTTATGCAGTATTAAAATCACTAAATTTAGCAGAATATTTCACATCAGTGACAATTTCTACCGAAGTTGGTGCAGCAAAACCCCAGTCTCAAATTTTCACCGCAGCTTTGCAAAAGCACAACTGCATTGCTGAGAATGTTTTGCATATCGGCGACAGCTTCAAAGCAGATTATTGCGGTGCTAAAGCCGCTGGATTAAAAGCAATTTGGTTGAACAGACAACAAGAAAAAGTAGAATTAGCTAAATTGCCTTTAACTGAAACGAAAATAGAACAGTGCAGCAGCCTTGATTATTTGGCATTTTAATTTTACAATTTTAACTAACGTACACAATTTAATAAATCAATTATCTGTAAGGTGCGCGCTGCGCACCTTAGGGTTATCTGTAGGGTGCGCTGCGCACACCTTACCGTTATTAACTAACGTACAAGATTTAATACATCAATAGCTTTACCCCTATAGGGAGACAGTAGTACCAAATCATGAAAAAAACATCGCTGACAACTATATTAACAGACACAATCACCGTGTTTTGGGGAGAATGGTTAGATTTGCGAGTCCGAATCCTGCCAGTTGCCGCCGCTGGTTTAGTATCCCCAGTAATTTACATTCTAGCTTTTGGTTTTGGCTTGGGAAGTTCCTTGCCTAAACCTGCAATTGGCAGCAATTATCTAGAATTTATGCTGCCGGGAATGGTAGCACTCTCATCGATGACAGTAAGTTTTACCGGCACAGTATTTTCGATTTGCGGCGAACGCCTTTTTACTAAAACATTTGAGGAATTGCTGTTGCTGCCAGTACACCCGATCGCTTTGCACGCGGGCAAAATGCTAGCAGGAATATTGCGGGGAATGCTGACTTCAGTTTCTGTGATTTTAGTAGCAGTTTTGTTTACTCAAAAGCTCGTCTTTCTGAATCCACTATTTTTGTTAGTGATAATTCTCAACTCCGCTGTATTTGCGGGCCTGGGAGTGATAGTTGGGTTAACCGTAAAATCTCTCGAATCTGTGGGATTGTACAATAATTTTCTGATAACTCCTATGTCATTTTTAGGAGCGACATTTTTCGACCCAGCGTCGCTACCCGTAGCCCTGAAAGGAATAGTATATCTGTTGCCGCTGACTTATGCCAGCATTGGATTGAGAGCCGCTGCTTACGATATGGCAAAGTTTCCTTGGTACAGCATACCTGTTTTGTTAGTGGCTGCGATCGCCTTTTCTTTAATTGGTGCCCGCCAATTTACTACCCAGCAAGACTGAAGAAAGCGATTAGTCATCGGTCATTGGTCATTAGTCATTAGTCCAAAACTTAAATAATAGCGGTAAGGTACGCGGTCCGGCGCACCCTACATAATAGCAGTTGTGAGTCCAGGAATGTGGTTATTAGTCATTAAGTATCGGCTTAAAAAATACGAGAAAGTAACTTATAAATCAACCGAAAAATAGCTGTTCCAGCGATCGCACCCAAAGCACCCAACCATCCCACAAACAACACGCCAGTGATCGGAGAATTCGGATAAATCGCAACTGCCGCCGTCTGTAAAGCCGGGAAAAACCACAGCAAAGCCACAGTACCTGCGCCAATAATCAACATCTCAGTTTGTTCGATCGCCCTGCGGTACTGCCCGTAAATCAAACCCGCCACAATCATTCCCAACAATCCGATACCAACACTCGGAGAAAACGGTAAACTCGTCAGGGCGATCGCCAGCAGCCCCCCCTCAAAACCCGTAAATGCCGCGCCGGACAAAACCTCCCAAATCGAAAAAGTTCCTCTCTGCGAAGGTTGCAGCCCTCCTGGAGGTGTTGCAGGAACCCGTACAGGAGGCGGCTGAGTCGGTTGAATAGGTATCGGAGGCGGCGCCACCACGACTGTAGGTGGTTGAGAATGTTGTTGAGGCTGAGACATCAGAGCCGCTTCCACCTCACTCGCAGATTGAAAACGCTGGCTGGGAGCGGATAATAACATTCGATCGAGAACGTGAGCCAAACGCGAACTTACCTGCACCCGCGAATGCCAATTCCATTCGTTTCTGTAACTATCAAACAACTCCGTCGGCTGCAAACCGCTCAGCAAAGTAATGCAAGTCACACCCAAAGCATACAAATCCGTTGCCGGATAAACTTCTTGCCCGCTCATCTGTTCTGGCGGAGCGTAACCCAAAGAATAAATACCAGTCGAAGCTTTTGCACTGCCAACACTTTGTGTTACTTGTTTAACAGCCCCAAAATCTAATAAATAAAGCCGACCGTTTTTACCCCGCATAATATTAGCAGGTTTAATATCCCGGTGAATTGAACCGCGAGAGTGCACAAAATCGAGAACCTTCAAAATTTCCCGCAGCACCTCCACCGTTTCCGCCTCCGAAAACCTGCCTTTAACAGCCAGTTCATCCTCCAAATTTTTACCGTCAATAAATTCTTGAACCAGATAGAAAAACTGATCGTTTTTCCCAGCCTGCAAACTCGTAACAGTCAGCTCAAAAAACGCCAGCAAACTCGGAATTTGCGAATGTTCGTTTCCCAGTTCTTCCAGCACCGCCGCTTCCCGTTCAAACAGAGTTTGAGCGATTTTTAGCTGTGCCGGAGTCAGACTTACCGACGGCTGCAAAAGTTTAGCAACGCACTGCCGCATCGCCGGAGTATAGCGGTCTCTGGCTAAAAACGCCGCCCCAAAACCGCCTTGACCCAACAACCTCACTGGCAGATAGCGACCGCCCAAAATCAGGGGCATCCCGCAAGTCGTGCAAAACTTTTGCTGCACCGTTTTCAGCAGCGAATTGTCATTGAGGTCGGGAAAATAGTTTTGAGGCCGCGGGCAGCCCGGGCGGGTGCAGTAAACTTCCATTTTTTTTTACTAAGAAGAAGGAAGAGGGAAGAAGGAAGAGGGAAGAAGGAAGAGGGAAGAGGGAAGAAAAAGTGATTGTTAAATCAGATTCCAATTTCTCAACTAACCGCGAACTGCTAACTGCCGGCGACCTAAGAGATTAACTTCCCGCCGCCGAGTTGGGAGTTGCTATTTCTATGAATCCCAACTCGATCGCCGGGGGTTCTTTCTTCTCGTGGATGGTGGAATAAGTAGCAAACTGGGGCAAAATTTCATTGCTGAAAGCCTCCGCAGCTTTAGAACGGTAGCGGTTGGGGTTGTAAATCAGAGACAAAATCCGAGTTACCAAAACTTCGTTCATTTGAGATTTGTGCAAGACGCCCATGAGCAACTCTTTTTCGATCGCCGAAACCGAGACAAAAGCAGCTCCCAGCCCCGACTGAACGGCATTTTTAATTGCTTCGATCGAATTTAGCTCCATCTCAATTTTCAAGCGGCGCGTGTCAATACCGCAGCGAGTCAGTACCTGATCGATTACTTTGCGGATAGTAGACTGCGAATCGAGGGATATAAACTGCAATTTGTAAAGGTCTTCTTTTTGGATACTTTCTTGTTGTACCATCGGGTGAGACGGAGGGAGAATCAGAGCCAGTTCGTCCTCAGCGTAAGGAACAATTTCTAAAGCTTCTACAAGTTCGGTAGGAATTTCTCCGCCAACAATTGCCAAATCGATTTGCCCGTTGGCCACACTCCACGCCGTGCGGCGAGTCGAGTGAACGTGAAGCTGTACTGCTACATCCGGGTACTTTTGGCGGAACATCCCGATCATCCGGGGCAGCAAATACGTCCCCGTTGTTTGAGAAGCGCCGACGATCAAAGTACCGCCTTGCAGATTTTGCAAGTCTTCCAGAGCTCGACAAGTTTCCTGGCAAAGCGATAAAATTTTCTCGCCGTAACTCAGCAGCAGGTGTCCGGCTTCGGTCAGTTGCGCCCGCCGCCCCCCCCGGTCAAACAGCGGCACGTCCAATTGTCTCTCTAAGTTTTGCACCTGCAAGCTAACTGCTGGCTGGGATACATAGAGGCTGTCTGCGGCGCGTTTGAAGCTTCCTTCAGAGGCGATCGCCTTGAGAATGCGTAACTGGTCTAAAGTGAAAGGAAGGTCAGACATATATCTAAATTGTCAGTTGGTGTAGGGGCGGGTCTTCTGTCAATCTCTGCGGTCAATCGACAAGCTTGTTCGATTTGGAAAAGTCGGAGTTGACTTCGATTTCAGTCATTTGGCTGCAACAGACGCAACCTTACAGGCAGTTTTACTCGTCCTCCGTCCTCTGTCTTTAGTTGTTATTCGGTCACTAATGACTGATGACTGATGACTGATGACTGATAACCGCTGAATGCTCCCATAGATACTTTGTGACACAAATTGGCAGAGAATCAATAACTTTTCTTAATATTTGCAATGACGATCGACTTGGCGCTCGACTCCCACTTAGTTATTCTGGGCTTGTTACTGGTTTTTGCGATCGCCCACAGCGGTTTAGCAGCCCTCCGGCCCAAAGGTGAAAAGCTTATCGGGCCGAGACTTTACCGCGTTTTGTTTGCCCTTGTCAGTTTGCCGCTAGCCGTCATTCTGGTTGTCTACTTTTTCAACCACCGTTACGACGGTTTGCAGCTTTGGCAAGTACAGGGAGTACCCGGAGTTAAACCCGCAGTTTGGATACTTTCGGCAATTTCCTTCCTGTTTCTGTACCCAGCAACTTTCAACCTCCTAGAAATTGCCGCCGTCCAAAAGCCCCAAGTTCACCTCTACGAAACCGGCATCATTCGCATCACCCGTCACCCGCAAATGGTGGGACAAGTGATTTGGTGCGTGGCCCACACCCTGTGGATTGGCACTAGCTTTACCCTCGTCACTTCCATCGGTTTGGTAATTCACCACCTGTTCGGAGTGTGGCACGGCGACAGGCGACTTCAGGCTCGTTTTGGAGAATCCTTTGAAACCATCAAATCTCGAACCTCAATAATTCCATTTTTGGCAATCCTACAAAAGCGTCAAACCCTTGATTTGCTTGAGTTTTTGCGGCCTTCCTATGTAGGTGTAGTCATTTTTACGGGCCTGCTGTGGAAAATTCATCCTTTTTTGATGCGTGTCACTAGGAACATATACTGGTAGCATGATCCCTAGGATAGAAAAAAATTATTAAATTTTGAGGGATCATGGTGTTGTCCGTCAGCGAACGCACTTTTGCACAAGAGGTGTTTCAAGCCTCTACCCCCGTTTTAGTTCACTTTTCGGCGCCTTGGTGCGGTTTGTGCCGCGCGATCGACCCCACGCTTAAGACTTTTGAGGAACAGTGGGCAGAAAAAGTCAAACTCGTAGGGGTGAATGCGGATCAATGTTTCAAGTTGGCCCACACTTACCGGCTGACAAGTCTGCCGACGCTGATTTTGTTTGAGGGCGATAAAGTTCGATTTAGATTTGAAGACTACCAAGGACGCGAGGAACTGCGGCGGACTCTGGATTCGTGGATGCTGGCGGCTCACGTAGCTTCCCCATCTCAACGGCTGCAGCGCCAGGAAGTAGCCAAAAGGTAACGGTTCCAAGGCATTCGGCTCTTGTTTACAAAGCCTTCGGCTTTTATGTAGGAAGCAGAAGGCTTTCCCTTTTGTCCATCCAGGATCTGACACCACAATAAATCTCGCCGTCTTGAATTCACAGGACTGTGAGATTTGTCGTATAGTTTCCGTTTTCACCGGCATAATAATTTTCGGCGTTTAGTGCGATCGTCTCGCTCGTGATTGCACTCAGCTATAGCAATACTTAAAGAATTGGATCGAGTATTTTGGCCCAGTCGCGCAGGCGTGTGTCACAATTGTTTACAGTTTTGGCAATATCTAGTAGAAACTTTAAACTACCTATCAGTCATGGAACTGCTTTATCAATACGCTTGGCTGATTCCAGTCCTGCCGCTGGCAGGCGCAATGCTAGTAGGTCTAGGCTTAATCACCTTTAACCAGGCAACCAACAAACTCCGACAAGCGAATGCGATATTAATCGTCTCCGCACTCGGAGGGTCAATGGTACTCTCTTTCGCATTGCTGTGGAGTCAACTACAGGGCCACGCACCCTACACCCGCACTATTCAGTGGGCTTCTGCAGGCGACTTCTCGCTGAATATGGGCTATATCATCGACCCCCTGACGGCGGTAATGCTGGCGATCGTAACCACGGTCGCCTTTTTGGTGATGATTTACACCGACGGCTACATGGCTCACGATGACGGGTACGTGCGCTTTTACGCCTACCTGAGCATCTTCAGCGCGTCGATGTTGGGGCTGGTCATCAGCCCGAACATCGTTCAGATTTACATTTTTTGGGAACTCGTAGGTATGTGTTCGTACCTGCTAGTCGGATTTTGGTACGATCGCAAACCCGCTGCTGACGCTTGCCAAAAAGCTTTTGTCACCAACCGCGTCGGCGACTTCGGCCTGCTGCTGGGCATCCTCGGCATTTACTGGGCCACCGGCAGCTTTGAATTTGAGGTGATGGGCGAACGCCTGCACTCATTAGTCGAATCCGGTGCTCTTTCGGCGACTCTGGCGACAATCTTCGGCGTCCTGATATTTTTGGGGCCAGCAGCCAAATCCGCTCAATTCCCCCTCCACGTCTGGCTCCCAGACGCAATGGAAGGCCCGACACCGATTTCGGCCTTAATCCACGCCGCGACAATGGTAGCCGCCGGCGTATTCCTGATCGCTCGGATGTACCCAGTGTTTGAAGGGCTGCCGGCAGTCATGAATTTGATCGCCTGCACCGGCTGTTTTACGGCATTTATGGGTGCTTCGATCGCGATTACCCAAAATGACATCAAAAAAGGCTTAGCCTACTCCACCATCTCCCAACTCGGCTACATGGTGATGGCAATGGGCATCGGCGCTTACAGTGCCGGACTTTTCCACTTGATGACTCACGCTTACTTCAAAGCAATGCTGTTCCTGTGTTCAGGTTCAGTCATTCACGGGATGGAAGATGTCGTCGGCCACAACCCCGCTCTCGCTCAAGATATGCGAGTAATGGGCGGCTTGCGCAAATATATGCCGATTACCGCTAGTTGCTTTTTAATCGGCAATTTAGCAATCTGCGGAATTCCGCCGTTTGCAGGTTTCTGGTCAAAAGACGAAATCCTCGCCAGCGCCTTCGCAGCCAATCCCGCTCTGTGGGCTGTTAGCTGGCTGACGGCCGGGATGACCGCGTTTTATATGTTCCGGATGTATTTCAGCACCTTTGAGGGCGAATTCCGGGGAAATGACAGCGCCATCAAGCGGCAACTCCTGCAACCCGGTGTTGTTTTCGGTCCTGGAGCGATGAACGTTAAGGAATTGGCATCAACTGGCGACAGTCACGACGATCACGACCATTTCCCTCACGAATCTCCTCTGACAATGGCTCTGCCGCTAGTGTTGCTGGCAGTACCTTCTGTGTTTATCGGTTTTCTCGGTACGCCGTTTGCCAATTATTTCGAGCAGTTTGTTCGCGCTCCTGGCGAGTCTCTCGAACAAGTTTTGGAACACGCTGCTGAGTTCAATTTGACGGAATTTTTGATTATGGGCGGAAGCTCTGTAGGTATTGCTTTGCTGGGCATTACTTTGGCTTCTCTGATGTATTTGAGCCGTAAAATTGATGCTGGGGCGATCGCCCAAAAAATCAAACCGCTTTACGAGTTCTCCCTCAACAAGTGGTATCTCGACGATATCAACGAATTTCTCTTTGTCAAAGGCAGCCGCCGTTTAGCGCGGCAAGTCATGGAAGTGGATTTGCGGGTCGTCGATGGTGTAGTCAACTTAACAGGGCTGATCACCCTGGTTACGGGCGAAGGTTTGAAATACTTTGAGAGCGGTCGCGCTCAATTTTATGCCCTGATTGTGTTTGTCGCAGTTCTCGGTTTTGCGATCGTTTCTGGAGTCAGTTAACTCGGTAGGGACACGGCCTTGTCCATTGGTGTGAACAACCATGTCAAACCTAGTACGGGTCTGCTGTCTGACGATTAGGGTTCGATCCCCCCGGCGCCCCCCGACTATCAGGGGGGGACAGGAATCTTCTCTCGCGTCCCCCTTCTTAAGGGGGATGCGAGGGGGATATAGACTCAGGTAAAAGCAATATTTATCAAGGGTTTTAGGCTTAAGTTCACACGCTTTAGGAATTGCTGTATCCCCACTAGGAGATATTTGTAGAAATGATATTAGGTTAATAAATCACAATTGACAATTAGCAAATAGAAATAAATTTTTGATTAAACTTAAATGTTGCGCTCACATAATTTGTCCAAATAAGAGCCAAAAAAATAGTTCCGTCTAAAGAAAGTATAAAATTTAGACCAAAATTGCCAAAATGTGTTTAAACCTAATAACTGATGGCTCATTTTAAAACGCAATGGATACAGCTAACTTTCCCTGGTTGACAACAACAATCCTGTTTCCCATTGCTGCGTCCTTGCTGATTCCTTTCATTCCCGATAAGGATGGCAAGACGGTGCGGTGGTATGCCTTGATTGTCGGTTTGATTGATTTTGCTCTGCTTGTTTACGCTTTTTACACTCAGTACGACTTTAACAATCCGGGACTGCAACTGGTAGAAAGTTACTCTTGGGTGCCGCAACTCGATTTAAATTGGTCTGTGGGTGCTGACGGTTTATCGATGCCGCTGATTTTGCTCACAGGTTTTATTACCACTTTAGCTACTTTAGCAGCTTGGCCGGTCACTTTTAAACCGAAGCTATTTTACTTTTTGATGCTGGCGATGTACGGCGGCCAAATAGCAGTTTTTGCCGTGCAGGATATGCTGCTATTTTTCCTGGTTTGGGAACTGGAATTAGTCCCGGTTTACCTGATTTTGTCAATCTGGGGCGGCAAAAAGCGCCTTTACGCAGCAACTAAGTTTATCCTGTACACGGCAGGGGGTTCGCTGTTTATTTTGGTTGGCGCGCTGACGATGGCGTTTTACGGCGATACGGTGACTTTTGATATGCGGGCGATCGCAGCTAAAGATTACGCCCCCAATGTAGAATTGCTCCTGTACACAGGTTTCTTAATAGCTTACGGCGTCAAACTGCCAATTTTTCCCCTGCACACTTGGCTCCCTGACGCTCACGGGGAAGCAACCGCACCCGCCCACATGTTGCTAGCAGGAATTCTGCTAAAAATGGGCGGCTACGCTTTGCTGCGGATGAATGCGGGAATGCTACCGGATGCTCACGCTACCTTCGCACCCATTTTGGTAATTTTGGGTGTGGTAAATATTGTTTACGCCGCCTTAACTTCTTTTGCTCAGCGCAATTTGAAGCGGAAAATTGCTTATTCTTCGATTTCGCACATGGGGTTTGTGCTGATTGGGATAGCTTCGTTTACGGATTTGGGAACTAGCGGTGCAATGCTGCAAATGGTTTCCCACGGTTTAATCGGGGCGAGTTTGTTCTTTATGGTGGGTTGCACTTACGATCGCACCCACACGCTCATGCTCGACGAAATGGGCGGTGTAGGGCAGAAAATGCGTAAGGTTTTCGCGATGTGGACTGCTTGTTCTATGGCTTCTTTGGCTTTGCCGGGAATGAGCGGTTTTGTAGCAGAATTGATGGTGTTTGTAGGTTTTGCAACGAGCGATGCTTACAATCCTGTGTTTAAGGTTTGCGTGGTATTTCTAGCTGCTGTCGGGGTGATTTTGACTCCGATTTATCTGCTGTCGATGCTGCGTGAGATTTTCTACGGGCCTGAGAATAAGCAATTGTCGGATCACGAAGAGTTGGTGGATGCGGAACCGCGAGAAGTGTTTATTATTGCGGCTCTGTTAGTGCCTATTATTGGCATTGGTTTGTATCCGAAAATTCTGACTCAGGTTTATGATGCGACTACTGTACAGTTGACGGCAAAGTTGCGCGATTCTGTGCCGTCGCTTGTGGCTAAGGCTGCTGCGGATAAAACTCTGTCTCTGCGTGCACCTGCGATCGAGCCTAGTAAGTTGTGATTTAAACTGGATTTAGGAATAAAACCCCCAAACCATTTTAAAGATAGGGTTTGGGGGTTTTCTATAATGAGTACAGCACCTTTACCAGTTTCCTTGTAAGACAAAGTAAGAAGATAACATGGCTGTTCTACGTGGTTACGCTCATTGTGAGATATGTGCAGAAAACTATATTTTGCGGGCAGGAGTAGGGACTGAAAAATATCAATCTCACACTTTTGATTGCAAGTCTTGTGGAATACCAATTTCGGTAATTGTGAGAGCAAATCCACCTAGTGCTCATTTTGAGCCAGAAGAAAATGTAATTATTGACGATAGTGAAGGTGAGAATGCAGTTGTTTTAAATTTGCACCCATTCTTTGCATTTGACAGCAAAGAAATTCATGCTCTTCTGGCATTTCCTTCTTTACTATATTGTCCCAAAATAGCACCTTATTTAAGGCTTGTTCCGCAGGAAAAAAATCTAGTAATTCCAACCCACGATATAGCATTACAATTCTTTGTACCGAATGCGAGTAATCTCTGGAATACAGTTAAAAATATATTTTTGCTGGAAGAGAGAGTAGGGCAAAATAAAAGGGTCATAAAAGCAATCGAACACTACGAAAAACAACGCCAGAAGTATTTTACAGAAACAAAAGTATGCAACTCTAAAGAGGTCGCATTTAATTTCTTTGATAGCCTATTTTATCCGCGTTTTGAAAAGCTTTTAGATCCTGCGATTGAATTAATATATGCGATTAAACGCGACTATCAGCAAGGATTTGCCGAATTCTGTGAATTTTACTCAAATCATATTAAAGCACAGCATTCAAGGCAATATTTTTCAATTTTTTCTGATTATTTCAAGATATATAATCAGTTGAGCCAAATGGTTGTACATTCACGAATTGGTGATGAAGATGTTGACGATAAAATAGTTGGCTCAAAGTCATTTGAAGCCGTGAAATTATATTATGGTCAAGCCTATGAATCTCTGACAAGCTTTTTTGTAATATTTGCTTGTTTAAATAATATTCTTGTTGGAAGATCCTACGATCAATTTCAATCAATGACATTGAATAAATACATGAAGGACGTGAGCAAAGAGAAAAAGGCTAACCCTTTTGAACAAACACAACCGTTTTATGCTTTTACAGATGGTTTGGACAGTACGTTAAGAAACGGCTCGCACCATGCCTCAATATGGAGAAATGGAGAAAAGGTTTTTTATAGAAGCGGTGGTACTGGAACTCAGCGAGAAATTACATATAGTCGTTACCTCCACTTGTGTAATAAGTTGACAATTTCACTGGCAGTATTGTTTATCATTGAGCTTAAGCTAGGAGAGGATTAAAGTAAAGAATGTTTGAGTCGAATGTCCCGCTCGAGACTGGGAGCATAGCCTCCATCATCTACAATTGAGTGATGCGGAGTATTCTCCATTAAAATTTAGCGGATTTCAAGGTAAATGAAGATTCTGCTAGATACGCACATATTTTTATTGGCGCTCGCACAATTGCAGCGCGCCATTCGCGATCGCAATACTCAATACCCAATACTTCAAAATTACCATTTGGTCGATCGTCCTCTTAGTTTCTAGCGTTTTCTGCGGAGAGTGCGATCTTTGGAAAGGGCGATCGCGCTGAGTAAGTGAGCTATCATATCCATAATAGGATCAAAAGTTACAAAAAAGAGGGAATGTATGCAAACAATCCTTTTGAGTCGTGAAGAAGTCGCGCGTCGTGCGAAACATTTGTATGAGAGCACCATCCGCCAAAAAATTGAAATAGAAGAGAATATTGGCAAGATGGTCATCATTGATATTGAAACAGGTGACTACGAAATTGATAAAACTGGGCTAAAAGCCGCACGTAGTCTGATGGCAAAGCATCCGTATGCTCGACTTTTTGGCATTCGTATTGGTTACAATGTGGCTGCTTCGTTGGGTGGTGTAATGGAGCGTGTCAACAAGTCATTTCTGGTATTGTGACCGATCGGCACGCGATCGTCGCGTTGACGTTTCTCCTCCCAAGCGGCTCTACTTTCCCGATCGAGTTTGTCATAGATACGGGCTTCACTGACTACCTAGGTTTGCCACCGGAGGCAGTTACCTTACTGGGGTTGCCCTTCCTGTACGATATGCCTGTAAACTTAGCAGATAACAGTGAAGTCCTAGTAGCAGTTCACGAAGCAATCATCCTTTGGGACGGGGAAGAACGAGAAGTTCGTGTATTTGCTACAGGGCGAAGGCCTCTGATTGGAACTGCTTTGCTGGACGAGCAAGAACTTGTGATTCAGTTCACTGAGGGGGGGTTAGTGACGATTGATGAGTTGTAGTTTCAACGCTCGATCGCAAAACCCAATACTTCAAAATTACCAGTGGGTCGATCGCTCTTTAATTCACTAATTATGATTCAAGACTTATCCTAACTGCGAGCATACGCTCCATCATCTACAATTGAGTGAGGCGGAGTATTCTCAATTGAGCTTTATACTGAGGAATTTTTATGTTGAACGTGACAGTTGACGAAATTCAGCGCGATCCTTCAAAGTATCTGCGTCAAGTGGAAGCAGGTGCAACTTTTGTTATCCTGCAAGCAGATAAGCCGATCGCCGAACTAAGACCTATTTCTAGCAGCAAGCAATTACGACCATTCGGTTTGTGTGCAGGCGAGTTTACCGTTCCAGATGATTTCGACGCTCCTTTGCCGGAAGATATCCTCAGTGCATTTGAAGGTAAATGAAGATTCTGCTAGATACGCACATCTTTTTATGGTTCATCAGTGGTGACGCCCAGTTATCAATAGATGTTCGAGATGCAATTCGCGATCCAGATAATGAGGTCTATTTGAGTGCAGTTTCAGTCTGGGAAGCAATTGTCAAGTACCAGTTGGGTAAGTTACCTCTGCCGGAGCATCCCGAAACATATTTACCCAAACAGCGCGATCTTCATCAAATTGTCAGTCTTTCTCTTGATGAAAGTAGCGTAGCTCAACTGGCTAAACTGCCACCATTACATCGCGATCCATTTGACAGAATGCTTATCTGTCAAGCTTTAGAGAATGGTCTGACTATTGCGACAGTAGATGGGGCAATTCGTGCCTACTCGGTCAGCGTTATGTAGCAGTTCACGGTTATTTGCCGTCGCACAACTTCATGGCGCCATTCGCGATCGCAATACCCAATACTTTAAAATTACCATTTGGTCGATCGCGCTTCCCTTCGGTACGATCGCTCTCTTAATTTCTATCCTTATTGTTATGCCAAGAGTGCGATTTTTGAAAAGGGCGATCGCACCCTCGCAAGTTGTAATTTGAACCGGATGCGAGGAATAAAACCCCAAAACCGCGATTATTAAACGGGTTTTGGGGTTTTATATTTTTTTTCTATCGAGCTTCTAGGATTCTTATTACTTTTGTTTGGCTCGAATCCAGTAAGTTTTGAAGCGAGGGGCTAAAATCCAATTCAGATAGCTATTAAAATACAGATTGCAAGCTTATTGGCTTTCCAGAATGCAAAATCAAGAGTCACCTATTGTTTTCGATCGAGAACGCGCTTCTTCCTACGACAAAAGATTCGCTAAATTGGCTCCGATGCGCGACGCACTTCATTTACTGATCCGCCTGGTACTTTCTGAACTTCCTACCGATGCAAGGATTCTCTGTGTCGGTGCGGGAACAGGCTTGGAATTGATTTATCTGGCTCAAGCGTTTCCACAGTGGCAGTTTACTGCGGTAGAGCCTGCGGCACCGATGCTTGACATCTGTCGCCAACGCGCCGAAGAGTGCGGTATCGCGTCACGTTGCACTTTTCACGAAGGCTATCTCGATTCACTGCCTGCATCGCACTCTTTCGATGCGGCGACTTGCCTTCTGGTTTCTCACTTCTTTATGCAACAAGATGAGCGGCGCAACTTTTTTAGTCAAATTGCTTCACGACTTTGCCCTAACGGATATTTGGTCAGTGCAGATCTGGCTTCCGATAAGTCTACTTCAGCGTGCCAAAGCCTTTTCGAGGTTTGGCTGCGAATGCTGAGGTATTCCGAAGTGCCTGCTGAGGAGATTGAAAAGTTTCGTGCTTCTTATGGTCAAAATCCTGCTGTGCTACCGCCACTTGAAGTCGAATCAATAATTGCATCCAGCGGCTTTGATACACCTGTATTGTTCTTACAGACCCTTCTGATTCATGCCTGGTATGCTAGGCGAACACCACCCGATCGCTAGAAGTTAAGTGATCGACAGCAGCCGAAAAATCTCGTGAAGTGGACTGACCAAAACCAAGTGTGAGGTTGCCAAGTTTTCTAGAAGCCCCTGAACCGAGTCGCGCCGAAGAGCGATCGCAATACCAATACCGAATACTTCAACATTACCTGCGGTCGATCGCCCTTCAATTCGGTATTGCGTTAGCGAAGCCCTCGAAGAGGATCGCTCTCTTAATTTCTAGCGTTATTGTTCTGCCAAGAGCGCGATATTTGTCAGGGGCGATCGCGCTTCTAAGATTCTTACGGCTTCCGATCGAGCTGTTGGCGGTAATTGACACCCCGCTCGATTATTGTACCGCCTCAGATTGTTTGAGGGCTGCACTGAACGCGAAGTCGTTAAGATTCAGCAGCGATCGGGAATGCTAAAATTGTCTGTTGCCGAATGGGGAGCTGAATCACAAACTCAGTGCCTGAGCCAGGTGTAGAAAAACACTTGATTTTACCGCGATGTTTTTCAGTAATGATTTGATAACTAATCGACATCCCCAAACCCGTACCTTTACCGATGGGTTTGGTGGTGAAGAAAGGGTCAAAAATGCGCTGCTTCACTGAGTCTGGCATACCGATTCCGTTATCAGCGATCGCCACCTCCACCCATTGATTGTCGATCGCAGAAGTCCGAATCGTAATCTGGTTCGGGGTGTCTTTAAGCTCCTGATAGGAGCGTTTGGTATTCATGTAATCTAGGGCATCCAGAGCATTGACCAAAATATTCATGAATACCTGATTGAGTTGTCCGGGGAAACATTCCACCTTGGGCAATGTGCCATAGTCTTTAATCGTTACCACGCCTGGAGACTCTGGTTTCTCTTTGAGCCGGTGTTGCAAAATCAGCAATGTACTTTCAATTCCCTCATGGATATCAACATCTTTGAAGTCTGCTTCATCCATGCGAGAAAAATTTCGCAACGATACGACAATACCGCGAATTCGCTCGGTGCCTACCTTCATAGATGACACGATCTTTTGGATGTCTTCAGTGAGGAATTCCAAGTCGATTTCCTCTGCCATTGCTTGCACGTCTGGATCGTTGCTGGGATGGCGCTGTTGATAGAGTTCGATCATCCGCAGCAGATTTTGGGTATATTCGTCCAGGTGGGTGAGATTACCGTGGATGAAGTTGACCGGGTTATTGATTTCATGGGCAATTCCGGCAACCAACTGTCCCAAGCTAGACATTTTTTCGCTTTGGATAACTTGCATCTGGGCTTTTTTCAGTTCGTTTAGGGTTGTCTCGAGTTCTTTAGCTTGCACGGTTGAGGAAATTGCTAGTTCTTCGATCGCAGCAACCTGGGGCAGAGTTGTCCAGCAAGCAATCGCCACTCCCACAAATGCCAGCGTCATCAACACAATAATCAGCAGATAGGGATTCTTGGTTCCGACTTCTACCCGCAGCCACGATCTGATCAGCCAACTGATTGTCGCTGCACTACAAATCAGCGCAATCAAAACTCCGATCTGAAGCACTACAAAATCTTCGTTTTCAGGATGGTTTAGCGGCTTGGAATGCAGTCGATCCCACCACGGTAAGTGCAAAGGTGCCCAAGGAATCCGCCGAATTGCAGCGTCGATCGCGAGCGCTGCTAACGGCAACAGCAACCCGATGCCAAAATCCATCCATCCCCAGCTAACACCACCCACCACCAGGGAAATGAACTCCACCACCAGCAATGCTAAAGATAGTCGCCCCCAACGCACGGCTGGATCGTTGCGCTGCATCCACAGCCCCAAGTGGAACCCCATGATAGAAATGAAAAAACTCACCCCTGACACCACGACAATTCGAGTGGTGTTGCCCCAGACTAAAAATCCTAAACTACAGATAAAGGTTAGCAGCAGCGCGGGTTCTAGAGAACCCCGACGGGACGCTGCGCCAAACACTGGAGACAACAGCCCATCCTGCGCGAGTTGGAAAAGGATGCGGGGCGTATTGCAAACGCTAGTCGCAGATCCCAACAAACAGCAAGCCGTAACCAGCAATGTGACTATGACAGGGGCAGCGTCTCCCCAGAAAGGCTTGGCAGCCGCCAGGAAATTGCCGTACAAATTGCCTTCTAAACCCGCAGCGGTTGCCAACTGCAACAAGACTAAAGTGCCACCCACAAACACCAGAGGCATGAACCAGGCAACCCAAGACAGCGCCTTGAGGGTGTCTTTTGGGTGGAGACTGTCGGCTACAAACGATGAAGCTGTGTCGCAGCCATAGAAGCTATAAGCGGCAAACAAGTACCATTTCAGCCAGTCCTGGACACTGATGGCATCAATGCTGCTGGGCAAGAGTCCGGGGCTTTGGGGCGAAAAGGCAAGCCAGCCTAAACCCTGAACGCAGAAGAGGAATAAAAAGCCGATCGAAGGAAAGACAAAAAAGAGGTGCAGAATGGCGACGGCACGGGTGCCACTGAATGCTACAAAGTAAGCGATCGTAGTGAAACCGATCTCAAACACTTTTTCTGGAATCTTCAGCCCCATCGGTTCTAAATGGAATTGGATCAAATCTGTGATGACGATCGCATTAATGGCCGGAAAAGAAACCCACCCCAAGTAGTAGGCAATCCCCAAGTAACGGGAAAGGGCAGGGTAACGATGAAGCAATCGCGTGATGTAATTTGGTGTTCCCCCAGATACATCTGGATATTTCTCACCCAAACTCTGAACTTGAAGGTTAAACAGAATTCCGACGATCGCACCAGGAATCCAGACCAACAGGGATGCGGAGCCAATTTCTGCTTGCATCGACGGTGCTAAGGTAAACCACATCAGATATCCAACTACACTAAACCCCCAAGCTTCCGCAGAGGACATGGTGCGCCGGAGGCGATTCAAAAATGGCACACGATCTATTTCCATAACAAGCAGATAAAAGTAATCCTATTGTGATACAAGTGTATTTTCCACAATCAAGAAAAAAACAAATACCTAGTATTTCCTTCTAGGGGTTAAACTTGTAATCTCGATCTAATGTAGCGGTGAAATATTGAGGCCTAATCAGTTTATGTTGCTAGCGATCGCACTCTCGATCACAATAACTCGTTGGAACTGATATCTTGCACGAGATGCAAAAAGCCTTTCACGGGCAGGCTTTCCTGCCCGCCCCACAAGAAAATTCACTTACTTTTTGTGGAACAGATCGAAAAGCCTGTTAAGCGAGAATGGTGCAATATCTCAGTTGAAACGGACTCAATAGAGTCTTTTCACTTTGTTTAATGTGCCGTTAAGTAGCGCTCGCGATCGCAATACTAATACTTTAAAAATACCAGTAGATCGATCGCTCTTTAATTCGGTGCGTTAGCGAAGCCCTCGAAGAGGATCGCTCTCGGTGTTTCTAGCGTTAAGTTTATTGGTGAGTGTTCTGCATCAAGTTGGATGGAGACATTTTTATACTTGGCAAATGGTGTTTTGTCGCGGAAAGCTGTGCAACCATTTCTGCACGAGACGAAACCTCAAGCTTGCGGAACATTCGCTTCAAAGCTTGCTTCACTGAATTCTCAGTAATCCAAAGTTCCCTCCCGATTTCTGCGTTAGTTCGCCCCAAAGCAACCAATTCGGCAATTTGCAATTCACGAGGCGTTAATCGATCGCTCTTGAAAGATTGATGTTGCGATTTTCCTATGCCCGTTGGGGAGGCTTCGCCAACGGAAACACTTCGCGATCGCACAGTTGCAGCCCAAACAGACAAATGCAAACACATCGCACTCAAATCGGCTAGATTTTGCGTATCGAAGGCAGGCATTGACTGTTCGCGGGTGCAACCCACTACACCCACTAATTGACCGCGATTGACGATCGGCCCCGCCATCACGTGCCAATGATCGGGGCGGGGACAAATGATTGCCCACGCCTTGGGCGATGTTACTAATCCTTCATGCACAGGCGTATGGCGCTCCGCTAAGTAACGTGCAACAGGATTATGTTCGACAGATAACGCGACTTTTAGTAATTTCTGAAGATTTCGATCGGCTAAAAGCTGGTCGAAAAAGAAGATTCCCGATCGCTTAGTTGCAAAATACTCGCCGATTTTGGGCACGACTTGCGATCGCAAATCTTGTTCATCCGTCACCTGGTCGATTTCTTTAAATAAAAGCTGCAAGGAAATTGTCATGCTGTCAAAAAGAGTACCCGATCGAGGACTAGGCGAAGTCTGTTGCTACTTCTAGTATAAGGACAGATTTAATCGCAATCGCCCCAAGGAGATGAATTCATGACTGACTCACAAAAGCATATCATTGGTTTGGTATTTTATCCTGGCATGACATCGCTGGATATAGTGGGACCGCAGCAAGTTTTTAGTGCGTTGCCAGGTGTCCAGATTCATCGGATCTGGAAAACGCTAGATCCGATTAAAACCGATGACGGCATGATGGTTTTGCCTGATACCACCTTTGAAAATTGCCCGCGCTTGGACGTTATCTGTATTGGCGGCGGTTTGGAGCAAGGGGCAGTAGAAGACGATCCAGAGATACTAGCATTTCTTCGCAAACAAGGCAGCACCGCCAAATTTATCACTTCTGTCTGCGGTGGAGCGCTATTTCTGGCGAAAACCGGACTGCTGTTCGGCTATCGAGCGACGACTCACTGGGCAATGCGCCAACAACTCGCAAAGTTTGGCGTTGAGGTTGGCACAGAGCGCATAGTAATCGATCGCAATCGTATTACTGGTGGAGGCGTGACAGCAGGTATCGATTTTGGCCTGACGATCGCTAGCATCCTTTGTGGTGAGGAAGTAGCCAAGATTATTCAACTATTACTGGAGTACAATCCCGCCCCGCCATTTGATGTCGGTTCGCCAGAAAAAGCGGGGGCTGAGTTGGTCGATAAGGCAATCTTATTTATGCAGGGGATATCGAGTTTAGAAGTAGCAAAACAGGCAGTTTGACATGAGCACAACTTCGGAAATCGGTCGCGATCGTACTCCCACACATTGGGTACAGATAGGTTTTTATACAACTTCAATCGTCTTTAACCTCTGCTTGATTGCTCAATTATTAACAGTTGGAGTTGCCTACTTCAATGACCCTTCCTGGTGGAATATTCATGTTTGGCTAGTGCGAGGCTATGGTGGATTGTCATTAATATTATGGGGATGGTCATCGCTCGCCCCATTCTCACGCAAAATACGACATCTCGCTGCCACTCTACCTGTGCTGCTTGGGCTGCAATTTGTCAGCATTCATCTCAAAACACCTCTCCATCTAGAGGTGTTCCATCCTCTGATTGGATTTTCGCTCCTCTATGTTTCTTCAAGCCTTGTACACAGCACATCGCGCATTTTATCACCCACCAACCATCAGAATGAGCAAGCTTGAGAGTTAGAAATGACGCAAGATGCAATCTTTACTCCCTTCTTTGCAACAGTGCAGCACTTATCCACTTTGGCACAATTGATTAACCTCGCTCAAATGAGCTAGAACTTGTCAACAGTCGCCGAACAATGAGCGTGCAGCGGAAAGTCCGCCCTATTTCTGCGTGCGAGTTCGGGGTATTGCGGGGCAGTCTGCCACTGAACCGAGTCGTTAGATCGCGATCGCAATACCCAATACTTTAAAAATACCAGTAGATCGATCGCCCTTCAAGGTGCGATCGCTCTCTTAGTTTCTAGCCTGATTATTCTGCGAAGAGTCCGATCTTTGTCAAGGGCGATCCTCTTCGAGGGCTTCGCTAACGCACCGAACAAGTTTTGATTCGATCGGGATCTTACAGGCAAAAAACATAGCAAGAAAACCCCCAAATCCCGTTTAAAAATGGGGTTTGGGGGTTTTCGTTGAGGCTGGGAAACATTCTCATCCGGCTGATCTCGTTACCGATCGCGATCTGGGACGGAATATTCCCATGTAGATGAACCGTGGATTGCAGCAGCCCAGGAACCGCCAGAGCAACGAACCCCTCAACTCCAGGAAGCGATTCGCATCGCAATATCGGCGTTGTGTAGAAGTTCTGACCACATTTCCCTGCAGATGAATTCGTGGATTTTTATCTGCGGGAATCAGCGACGATTTCTTGATTTGGGTTGGATTTGGTAATGAATTATCAGCGAGGAGAATAGTTCTATTTTACATTTGTTTTAGGCGTTTTTTCAGGGAATGACATCCAGAAAAGTTCTTGCTATCATCGACGAACAAGAGCGTTGAGGCTGCATAGATGACTGGCAAAGCTCAGACGGGGACTAGACAATTATTGCGTAGGTGTTGGTTGACTTTAACGAAATGGCGATCGCTCGGTGTCCTCTGCGTTTTGACACTGGCGGTTAGCCTGATTGTAAATGCCTGTAGCCTGGCATCACAACAACTAGCTCCCCTGCGCGTCGGTATCACCAGTTGGGCAGGATTTGATATTGCACTTTATGCTCAGGAAGCAGGCTTATTCAAACAGCGCGGATTGGACGTGCAACTCATTCGATTTGAGAATCAACAAGATTCGACTCGCGCCATGCTGCGCGGTACTCTAGACGCGACTTTTGTCTCTTTGTGGGATGTGGTGCAGTCTGATTCGGGTAGTGACAAGCCTGCGGTGCTGATGGTAACAAATATTTCTCATGGGGCTGATGGTATTGTTGCTCAACCTGCAATCAAGTCAGTGGCAAACCTTCGCGGTAAAAGAGTCGGAGCGAAACTGGGAACAGTGAATCATCTGATTTTATTGGAAGCCCTCAAGTTGCACCAGATTAAACCCGAAGAGGTCAAGATTGAGGATGTTTCCAACGAGATAGCGGTTGATTTGATGCAGAAAAAACGTTTAGATGCCGCCGTACTCTGGCAACCGTTGCTAGGGGAAACGGCTCAAACAATTAAGGGTAATATCATTTACACTACTCAGGAAGTTGATAGTTTAATTATTGATACGTTGGCTTCTCGGTCAACTATTACTCGCACGAAGAAAGCAGAATTGAAGCAATTTATTATGGCTTGGTTTGATATTATGAGTGCAGTGGAAACAAAGCCGAATGAAGTGTTTCAAAAGGTTGGAAAAAGCCTGGGACAGAAGAGTTCGGCTTTTGCTAAAGATTACGCGGGTCTGAAAAAGGGTGACATTGCTATGCAACAACAGATGTTTAAGTCTGGTCGCTTACCAGAAGCGATCGCTCAAATGGCTAAACTATTGAAATCTGACCCTCGTCCCGGAAAGATACCGCGTCAGGATGTGGAGATTAATACTGAGCTCGTAACTACAGCGATCAATGAATGGAAATTATGACGAAATTCCTGCATCCCCATAGCTTGTCGCAGCGCTTGCTGGTTAGCGTTGGGTTGTCGATCGCCACTGTTGGACTGGCAACTCTGGGACTTAACTATCGGCTGATGCAGTCTGACTTAGAAACGCAAGTTCATAACCGGGCTCAATCGATTACACAATCGCTAGAGTTTTCTACAGAAGGCTTACTAGAGTTGGAGAATAAAAGCATTCTGCGACGGGTTGTGCAAAATTTTGCCACGATGCCCGGTGTGGTGGAAATTGCGATTGTCGATCCATCTGGGATAGCGATCGCCCGTAGCCCTCAGAATGCGACTAATCAGCCATACACTTCCATCTATCCACAACTCGCACAACCACTTTACCAAGCGGCGACCACAGGCATTGAAGTCAGCCACAATATGGTCGTGGACAGCAAGCCTGCGATCGCGCAAATTCTGCCTTTTAGCAGTACCTTGTTTGGCACATCTCAACGACGGGGAGTGGCGATCGCGCTACTCGATCTCAACCAAATGCAGCAAGCTACCGACAGAACCTTCATTACATCAACTTTGTCATTGCTAGTTGGCATCATCACAATTTTATTAATCATGGGGATACTCCTTCAGAAGAATGTATTGCAACCCTTGCGGGACTTAAACGAAGCAGTTTGTCAAAGTAAAAAAACTGGCATCTTTCCTATGCCAAAGACGATTCCCGCTAACGAAATTCAATTTTTGGCAAGCACATTTGAGGAAGTATTCCGACAATTGGAAATCCACGATAAACTCACCGCCGAAATAGCTCAACGGAAACAAATAGAAGCCACATTACGCGATAGCGAAGCCAGAGAACGAGACAAATCTCAGCAGCTTGAGCAGGCAATTGAGAATTTAAAACGAACGCAAACCCAACTGATCCAGACAGAAAAAATCTCATCTTTGGGGCAATTAGTTGCAGGAGTTGCCCATGAAATTAACAATCCGGTCGGCTTCATTCATGGCAATCTTATTCATGTACAATATTATGCTGACTGTCTATTAAATTTGGTACACCTATATCAAAAGCATTATCCAAACCCAATTGGCGAAATTGAGAAAGCAGCAGAAAATATTGAGCTGGATTTTTTGCAAGATGATTTACCTAAAATCCTGAGCTCAATGAGAATTGGGACCGATCGCATTCGCCAGATTGTGCTGTCACTCCGCAATTTTTCCAGGATGGATGAGTCAGAATTTAAAGAAGTTGATATCCATGAAGGAATTGATAGCACGCTGTTAATATTGCAACATCGTCTCAAAGCGCGACCCGAATATCCCGAAATTAAAGTCATTCGAGACTATGGTGATTTACCGCTAGTTGAGTGTTATGCCGGACAACTTAACCAAGTATTTATGAATATTTTGGCAAACGCTATTGATGCACTCGAAGAAATAAATACTCAACGGGTAGCTTGCTCGATCGAGAAGCGCCCATGTTGTATTACAATTTGTACCTCGGTGGTAGATTCGCAATGGGTTAAAATTGCGATCGCCGATAATGGCAATGGAATTCCAGAATCAATTCAAACACAGATATTCAATCCATTTTTTACAACAAAGCCTGTAGGGAAGGGAACCGGAATGGGAATGGCGATTAGTTATCAGATTATTACTGAAAAACATGGTGGGACGCTGAGGTGTTTTTCCACGCCAGAAAAAGGGACGGAGTTTGAGATTTGTATTCCTGTTCAGCAGCAGGAGTTGACAATATCGAAATCAACGACGATTTTATCTACGGGAGATAGATCGTAGCCTGGTAAACGTCAAAATCAGCGTTTCGGGACTTATATCTAACTTTCCAAACAATCTTGAAGCCTTGCTCCATTTCTCCTTTCAACCTTAAAAACATCCTCGATCGCTTTACCCATGACTATTTGGATCAAAAAAATTAATATAGCTCTACAGAACATTCAGGTTTTAGTTAGGATTAACTTGGATTTCGCATCCTACAATTGAAGCAAAAATCAGTCTCCCTGTTAATTTACTAGAAGCGACTTATCGAGGCGTAAACGAGGGAAAAGCAAAAAGTCGTGATGAATTTATTATGCGGGCTATTCGTCGATAATTAGCCACGCTGAAGCCAGCATAAATTGATGCAGCACTAGCAGAAATGGCAAGCGTTCCAGATTATCAAGCTGATGTTTGACAAATGGAAACTGAATTTCCTACAGCTTATTAGGAAGCCTTTAAATTGGCGGAGTCTCAAGAATAAAAAACAGTATCAATCAAAAAGATATCCTGACACCTTAACTCACCCGTTACCCCTTTCTCCTTTCAACCTTAAAAACATCCTCAATACTTTTCCCTGCCGTTTTCTCCTCCCACCCCATCGCCATCAAAAAACTCTCAGCAGACTGAGTTTCCACCACATCCACTCCCCATTCTCCCGGTTGCAATGCCTCAGCATCGCTAGTCAATGGCGGAGTCTTCTTCAATCCCGCTAAAATCAGAATATCAGGAAAAGAATCATCAATTTTCCCCTGACTCATCCGCTTATCCACCAAACTTTGACCGCAAAATTCTCCCACTTGAGGCGGAGAAAAAGCATCCGTAGAAAACAGAACTTCTACCATCCAATGACCGTGATTTAATTGACGACACTTAATCTCAGGATATTGACTTAAACCCCCAGCAAATACCCGAGTAAATTCTTCCCTATTTAAGGTGGGAAAAACCCCCTCGGGCAGATCAAAATTATGAGAAAGCAACATCCGCACCGTTCCCGATTCAGTCATACTTTTAGTTACTTAATTTGAGAAATCGCCAACTTAATCACACCTTGAACGGCCGCTTCTGGCTCCTTTTCCAATGCAGCTTGTAGCGGTTCAATCGCAGCCCGATCGCCCACTTTCATCAAAGACAAAGCCGCCGCCCTGCGAGTTTCCCCATCACCGCGATCCAGCAACTCAATCAGATTAGGAATTGCAGGTTTATAAGCCAGATTTCCTAAAGCCGCCGCCGCCTCGCAACGCACATCAACATCAACATCCGTCAGAGACTTAACCAAAATCTCGAATAATTCATCCTTCGGTTCTTCCTGTGCAACCTTCGCGATCGCACCCACCACCGCACCGCGCACCACAGGCGAATCAGAGGCGATCGCCTGATACAAATACTCCTTCGCCCCCGCCCCAATAAAAGCCAACGCCCAAGCCGCATGACCGATCGTACTCTCTGGCAAATCACTTGACCCTAAAATATCCAACAAAGCCTGCACAGCCGGCTCCCCAATCCTCGCCAACGCCCCAATTGATGAACCCTTAACCACCGTATCCCGATCGTTCAACAAAGCATGAATTAAATGAGGAACCGCAGTCGGATCTGCAATCAAAGTCAGAGTTTTAGCAGCAGCACGCCGCACAACCGGATTAACATGATTTGCCAAAGCATCTAATAAAAAAGGAGTCGCCGCTTCGCCAATTTGAGCCAAAGTTTCCGCGAAACGCAGTCGAGTCATCCCCCGCGTATCTCCCAAACATTCAACCAACCGCTTCAAAAGATTGGAATCATTAGGATCGAAAGTATCTAAATCTATTTGTTCAGTAACTTCCCGAAGAAAAGCATCTGTTTCAGCGTGAGCCAATAGAATTGGATCGGCCTCCGCTTGAGAATTAGAATTGACCATCATCATCACCTAATTATTAGTAGTTAGAGCCGCCAATTGAGCGCGAAGACTCTCCAGTCCAGCATCAATCTTAGCAAGTTCCGGCTCAATTTTAGCCATCGCCGCCTTCTGAGGTAATTTTGCCTTTTGTGCCGCAGTCATCGTTTCATTAACCAAACGTTCGCGATATTTTTCAAATTCAGCAATTACTTCTGCCAATTCTTCAACATTAGTCTCTGTTGAATTAGCAACAGTTTCCTCATTATCAGAATCCGATGGATTAAAGTCTTCGTTTTCAGACATAGTTTTGATAGTTTAATAATTAGTCCGCCTAGGCGAAATTTGTGTGTGTAGCCGCGATTGCAATCGCCGGGATATTTTTTGTTTATGTAACCGCAATTTCACTCACCGGGATATTTCGACTTTGTGTGTGTGTAGCCGCGCGCGATTGCAATCGCCGGGATATTTGTGCTTTAAGGTGACAGCACACCCACCCCAGAAAACCTCAAGCGATTGTGTTCTAACATCTCTTCTAAAGCAGAATGAGAAATACAACGACGCTCAGAACAGTATGCCATTTGTTTAACCCCATTTATCATCTGCACAGTCATCACCCGTACCCGAAAATGATCGTTAATAAACCAACAGCGTTCCTGTCCTTGATTAGTCTCATATTCCGTCTCAATAGTCAACACCCCATCATCCGCAAAATGGTAAACACCGATGACCGGAATACCTTCAACATAGCCTCGATTTCGCAGAAACTTGCCCGTTTTCGGATTACTAGGATTAGGCACATCTACAAGAATAGCAGCATAGTTTTCGTTCGGGACTGTATCATCTAAATTATCCTGCCACATAAAACTGCATCCCCCACTAACTAAAGCGGGATCGACATTCTGCTGTTGACACACGTCTAAAATTCTGGGATCATCTGTTGACAAAACGTCAACGATAACATTGGATTCTCCCGACTCATCAGCCGCAGCAGTATCAAAATTATGGACTGTTCGCTGAGTAAACCAAACGCCCTCACTCTTGCGAAAGAAATCCATCATAGTCATAGGTGGTGTTAGCAGCATTTCTGTGTCAAATTAGCGAGAGGAATCAGAGGGATTGAGACAAATCTCATTGAAAAACGGAGATTTCGGCTTTGACCTGAGCTTAGCCGAACTGGGAATCCGATCTGATTTTGGTTAAGAAAAATAAACAAACGTCAGTCTGGAATCCGTCAAATTCTAGGATAAATGACACAGGACAATTTTGAGCAACTCGATCGATAAATTTTCAGAAAATACAATGTCACCTCGTCAACACTCGTCTTTCCTCTCCGAACCCCTTTCTGCAACAGATATCTTACCAGCCATTCAGGAAGGCAAAAGTCTAGCTCAAACTAACCTCCCGGGAATCAACCTCAGCCAGATGGATTTATCTGGTATTGATTTCAGTGGAGCAAACTTGATTGGGGCAAACCTCAGTCAAACCAATTTGCAAGGGGCAAATCTCAAAGGGGTTGATTTACGCAGGGCAAATCTCAGAGATGCCAACTTGAGTGGAGCGAATTTACAAGAAAGCTATCTTTTTCGTGCAGATTTACAGGGCTGTAATTTAGTCAATGCCAAGCTACAAGAGGCAAAATTAAAATTAGCTCAATATGATGCTCGTACCCAGTGGCCAGAAGGATTCAATTACAAAAATTCGGGAGCTATTGGTCCCCAAGCCAATCTCAGTGGAGCTTTTCTGAATACAGCTTACCTCCGAGGCGCAGATTTACACGGCTGTAATCTGCGAGGTGCTTATCTCAGTGGAGCCGATTTAACTGGGGCCAATTTAGAGGGAGCCGCCTTAAGTGGGGCGAGCCTTCAGAATGCCTTTCTGACTGGTGCTTATTTACGGAATGCTATCTTAATTGGAGTCGAATTACAAGGAGCGGATTTACGAGCGGCTGACTTAACCGGGGCAAATTTAGAGCAATTAAAAAGTATTGCTGGCGCTGATTTTACCCTAGCACAAGGACTCACCCAAGAGATGAAAGCCATGCTTTGCAGTCGCGATCGCAAAGAATTAGGAACTTGGAATGCTTTTACTCGTAACAATACGGCTCAGAGTCTTGGCTCTCAGGTAGGATAAATTTACACTGATTGTTGAACTGCTGGAATGTGGCGTTCTAAATCGAACAGAAAACCGTGAATATATTCCTCAGTCCACTCCTCACCATAGAACCGGGTAAACATCCCCCTCGCCGGATCTTTTGCAGCACGATAATTAATATAACGTCGCTGTGCCTCAAGAATCTCTCCAAGTCGCTGACTATCTGTGACAGGTTGCGCTTGTTCAACTAAATCGAGATAAGCTTGAAGATAATCCTTAAAAGCTTCAAAAACCGTAGTTTGTACAGCCTCTGTTTCCTTGGGACGAGTCCAAAGAAAAGCAGGAGAAAAGAAAGGTTTTGCCTCGTCAGGAAAATCTCCTCCCCAAGGCAACTCCTTTTGATAAGTGTTGAAAATCGGTAAAATCGGATCTGAGTATTGCTTCTGGTAAGCCGCATCGTGAAAAAGAGGCTGCATATCTAAAGCAATTAAATGTCCCCCCGGCAAGGTTACTAAGTCCGCCCCAAAAAATGGCAAGTCATAATTTAACTGGGGGAAAATCACAAAATTAAGTACCTGGAGAGCATCACCACCCTCAACATGAGCCGCGCGAATTTGCCGTAATTTTGAGGACTTAAAAGCATGACTTGTCGTCACCACCAACTGCTCTTTTTTCCCCTTCCCAGTTAGAGATTCTTTCCGTTCAAAACCTGCCGGAATGGGATAGGGAGCCAAGTCCAGTCGTTCTTTTAGAAGTGGGATAGCGTAATCTAAGAAAGGCTGATAAAGAGTCATTTTTAACTTATCTTACTCCCGCTGGAACTGCTAAGGGAACAGCATCTTCAAACAAAAACTCGTACAGAAATCGCTCTGACCATTCATGCCCAAAATAGCTGCCGAATAGCCCTGATGCAGGATCGCGTTCCGCACTGTACTGATCGTAATCTTTCTGTGCCTTCACAATCCGCTGAATCTCTTCGGGAGTGTTAAGCGGGGAGGCTTGCTCTAGCATTTGCCAATACAACTGAACGTATTCTTGATAGGCTGGAAACAAACGAGTTACAACCGTTTCTGCATCAGTTTTAGCAAATAGCAAGTTCTTGGAAAAATACTGGTTCGCATCGTAAAACTTCATTTCTAAGTCTTGCGTTAAATCCTTGTATTTATCCTTAAGGGCGCTCATTGGCTCGATATATTTGTCTATATAGGCGCGATCGCGGAATAAAGGTTGAAAATCCAAGACCACCAAGATTTTCTTCTGTCCAAAAGCTAAAAAATCAATTCCTAGTAAGGGCAGATCGTAATTATAATTCGGATAAATGACACTATTGAAAATCTGTGCCGTTTCTCCCGCATCAATGTATGTGTAACGAATCTTTCGCAATTTGGGACATTGATAGCACCAACTTTGAATCGTGGCGGGATTTTTGCCTCTTTCACTCACCACCGATTCCAATCCAAAGGGAATGGGACGACTCTCTAGAGCAAAACGTCCAAACAGTTCTTTTTCTAAGAATTCCTGAAACGGCTTAAACATAGATTAAAATCTTGCTCCTTCAATCTTTCCCTCAAAACACAATCATAAGGGATTGCCTTAAATCTTGTCTCTGTTTTTGACAAACAAAGTAATATTTCGTTACGAAACTCTGTTGTGCGCTCAGGATTCCCAAGAAAAACCCTGTACCAACCATCATTAAACAGCTGCAATTGTAATAAATCTTAATAAACTCCCTCATAATTTTAGTCTATCCTAGTAAACTATGTGTAATTTAATGACTATGCAATTAAGTGAAAGAGCAAAGCAATTAATTCCCCAAGCCAGAATTGTCAGTTTCGCCACTTGGAAAAACTTATATTCAGATGAAATAATTGCTATTTTTCAAGAGGCTGACGATCAAAGTCGATATCTCACAGATGAGGATTTAGAACGCATTAAAAATCTTGCTCCTCATCTCTCTTTAATGCTAGAAAAAGCCCGATTATTGCGAGAGCAAGCTCCTAATCTTGTTGCTGATGCGAGGAAAAAGGTATTAGCCGACTTTCCAAATATCACCGATCTTGGTAATGACCTTTATCCTCCCGAACGTGCTGAAGCCTGTTGGCGAGATTTTTTGCAGTTTCTGCGCTGTATCACCTATGGAATTGCAGGTAACAGTCCTCAATTTACTAGCCAAGAAGGACTAAAAAACATGGAGCTACTCTATCAAGAATTGCGGGTTCCTGTTTCGGCGATGCTCTGTGGACTAGAACAGTTGAAAACAGTTAGCTTGCAGCAATTTAATTTTGAAGACCGGGATTTATTGAGCCTCTATTTTGACCATTTAATCAGTGGGTTAAAACAATTTAATCAAGCTTAATCAACTAAACAGTATCTGATTCCTTACTGTTTATTTGATTGAGCAGATTTTCTAAAGCAGCAGCAACGACTCGATGATTTGAGTCTTGCCGAAGTTGACTTAAAATTTCCTTAGCCTGCGGATAGTCAAAATGTTGCAAAGCAGATGCGACGTGCTGACGCATACCTTCATACTCAGAATTAGCCAGCATTAATAACTGAGAAAGTGCCGCCTGTTCCTGATTAGTTCCGGCTAATGTACCAAGTGCATCCACAGCAGCTTCCTGAGTGGTTCTATCTTCTCCAGCTAAGGCTTCCATACAGACCTCAAAGAGTTCGCTTTCGCACTCCATATCAACCAAAACAGCCAGAATACTACGACGAACTAACCAGTGGTCATCCTGCAAAAAAGTCAAGACTAAATGAGATGCAGCACATCGACCAAAAAGCGAAAGAGAATTAGCAGCCTCAGCTCGCACATTCGGCGTATTATCAAATTTCATGATTTGGAGCAATGCGGCGAAGGAATCGGCGGTTTGTTGTGTCCCAAATGCCCTGCTGACAAAGGAACGTACTAAGAATTCCGGGTCATCGAGTTTGCCTTTGAGCAAGGGAACGGCAATCTCTGGTTTATAATCCTTGAGAGCCGCGACGGCCTTAAGTCGATACTGAAAATCAGGATTGTTTAGAGACGTTTCGATTTCGTGAATATCCATAACCACAACCAAGTATAATTTTTATTGATTTTAACCAAAAAGTTCCTAATTTTGCAAATAACCAAAGAGCTTTTAACACTTAATAACCTTCGCGGTTGTTATAGCTAAGCTCTTTGATCGAATCGAGTCTGAAAACAGCCGTACTTGAACCAATATTGTCGCAGTTCATGATGCGGTGTATGCAAACTGGCTTTAGCCTGATAGAGAATCACTTGTCGATGATTTCCCATCCAAAGTCGTTTGCCTGGTTCAACAGAAATTAAGCACCCTCCTAGAATGTTAACACATTCCTCAAATCGCTCAACTGCTGGATAGTCTAAAGTTTCAAAAATTAGCAATTGACCGGAAAAAATTAGGTGACGACTTCTGATCCAAGCCTGCATTTTTTTACAAGCTATTGGGGGTAGCATCTTTCAGATACTCAGCTTGAAAACCGAGTGATTTATTTTTATTTTCAAACCGACCAGAGAAAAAGAGCGAATAATAAACTCGCTCTAGAGAAAGTAGGAGATACCAAACTTCAATGAAGACCAAGGTGAAGTCTAGGTAAATTTAGCCAACTTCAGTAATACTGAGAATTTTGCCTCCCATTTTCTGAATATTTTTAATTTGCTTAGACATTTGAGCATAGCTGACTTCATAGCTGATATTGCTCACTCTGACCTTAGGACCACCAGACTTAGCAGCAGTAATCCGAAAACGTTTACCAGTTGTGCTAGAGGCTCCACTGGTACTAACGCTAGAAAGTTTGATTTTCTGAGGCAGGTTGCTCGCAACCGTAGCAATTAATTGAGCTTGATTACTGCTATCGCTAGTAGCTGCTCCTCCCAGCAAAGAAAGCATCCGATTAAACCCGACATTCTTGATACCAGTTTGGCTGCGAATGTTCCGAGGATAAGGCACAATATTCTCGCCAAAGTTCTGGCTGTAATCGTCACTATCGATATAAGAATCGATTTCTGCTTCATAGCCTTGACCGTTACAAATTTGGACGTGTTCCGAAATATCCGTCTGTTCTAAAGGAGCGCGACCAAGCAAATGCTTGCAGTTTAACTCGATGAACCGATAGGCAGAATTGGTGTTAAAAAATAGAGACTGATACAGGTCGGACTTTGCCACTTGTCTGACAAAATCACGCACCGTAATATCACCATTGCGAAGCAAAGATTCGGCACTGGTGAGACGCTGACTTTCCATCAGGTGAGCATTTCCTAACACCTGTCGGTAAGCAGCACGAATGACGACTTGTAAATCGTCTTCGGTTGCATTGGAGCGAAGTTCTACGGGGTCACTGACGAAAGAGGCTGTTAAACTGGACATTGTTTTTTCCTAACGTTAATTAAAGTTTGATTGAGAGTGTAAAAAAAAGTTACTGTTGGTTGAAATAGCTTGACAGAGGCGAACACATCTGTTATTTAGGCACAGAAAAACTATCTGTTTCTATGGTTATCGCTTTCATAATTGCGAGGGTGATAAGATAAAAATCGCGATTGTTTCCGAGAGGGTAGAGAAGCAAATTTTTACTTCTCTACCGGCGAATCACTTTAGGCTTCAAGCAACTTCTGTGATGCTGACAATTTTGCCGCCTGCACGATGAATTCGCTGAATTTGCGGAGTCATCTTCGCACCGGATACAAGATATTCAGTGTTACTTACTCGGCGAGGACTATCAAATTTAGACCCCTTGACTAAAATCTTGAAGGTCTTTTCGGTGGCATCTTTGTAAGCGCTGATCCGACCGCCTGTTGTTGGTAAAGTAATCTTGTTACCGCTATTGCCAGCCACAAAATCTACTAAGCGAGAAGCGGTAAAAGCACTATCAACTCCTGCATAACCTTGATACAGGGAAAGGGTGCGATTATAGCCGACTTGCTTTTGTCCGACTTGACTTTTTGCTCCTTGATAATAAGGAACTGTATTCTCGCCAAATTTTTCCTGATATTCTGGACTATCGAGATAAGAATCAATTTCTGCCTCGTAGCCTTCTTGGGTAGACCGGCAAATATGCTCAGAAAGTTCCTCTTGAGCTAAAGGAGCGCGACCCAACAAATGTTTGAAGTTTAGCTCGACAAAGCGGTAAGGAGCGCAGGATTCAAAATACCGACTGCGATAAAAGTCAGATTTAGCCACAGCGCGGACAAATTCTCGTACCGTTATCGTGCCATCGCACAACTTGGATTCTGCAATCGTCAAGCGTTCACTTTCCATGACATGGGGATTGCCCAATACTTGCTTGTAAACAGCGCGAATTACCGCCTGTTTATCATCGGAGCTGCTCGTAGCCCAAAGTTCTACTGGCGCATCTAAAACGACACTCATTGAGTTTCTCCTAAGAATAAACAACGCTTAAAAACAGGGAATTAGGGATTGTGAAAAACACGCTTAGGGAGATAATTCCCCAAGTCGTTAAGGCAGAAGTTTGAGCGGTTGTTAGTTGACAGCAGTGATGCTGGAAATTACGCCGCCTTGTTTGTGGATGCGTTGATATTCTTGCGAGAGCCTATCAAATGGTACGAGATAGGCTTGATTGCTAGAGCGAAATTTAGAGACTCGGTTCATCACAGTCCTTGCTGAAGAACGATATCCAGTCACAGTAATGCGATAAACTTTGCCTTCTGTGGAGGCGCCTAATCCAGCACGAGTACGTGAATTGATACCAGACTCTTGGAATGCCCAACCATCTCCAACTGCACCACCTGAAGGGGGAACTATTGGTAGGGGGGTTTGCTGAATCACGAATTTATTCAGAACAGGGGTTTTTCCAGAAATACTGCCCTTGAGGTCGCTACTGGAAGCTCCCCGCAAGAGAGCAAACATATGAGTAAACCCAACCATATTTTGTCCTGGCTGGGTTTTGTAGCCTCGGTAATAGGGAACGATATTTTCCCCGTAGGCATTTTGGTATTCATCACTGTCGAGGTAAGAATCAATTTCTGCCTCGAAGCCTTCCGTATCTAAAATGGTGCTATGTTCTCTCATTTCTTCTAAGCCATCAGGAGCCCGACCTAGAAGATGTTTGAAATTGAGTTCAATAAACCGATAGCGAGGACAAGTATCGAAAAAGCGAGAGCGGTAAGCGTCTGATTTTGCCAGAGCGCGGACAAATTCGCGCACACTGAATTCACCACTTTTGAATTGGGATTCAGGAATCGTCGCTCGTTCACTTTCCATGACGTAAGCATTTCCCAAAACTTGCCGATAAACGGCACGAATAATGGTTTCTACTTCTTCTTCTGAACGTCCTGGCATCAGTTCTAAACAGGGTGTTTCTTCAAATAAACTGACTCCAAGTCGAGATGCAGGTCCAAAAACCATTGATAAAATCTCCACAAATGTATTAAATGAGAAGCTACCATACTTAGACGTTATATTAGAAAACTTTGCATAACTTAACATTAAGCCTAAATTAGGAGCTTATTTGTACTACATAAAGAGGTTGAGATATTGCTCGGAGTCTCTTATTGCTAGAAATACGATGTAGTACATTTTATTTTTGTAATACATGATGAATGTGACTTGAAATTATTAAGCCGATAAGTTATAAGATGTGAGGTAACTCAGTGGCAAAACTTTGACGCTTTTCAAACTGTAGAGAGCCAAAAGCCGAACCCCAAACCTGTTGATGGGTATTCACATCCAGACCTTGATCGAGGCTACTCCAAGTTGTTTCTGTAATTTCCACATCACTAACTAGGTAGGTTGAACAACCTCTTTTTTCGATGAGACAAAGGTTTCCAGGTTCGACACTGCCTCGAAACATTTCGCCGTCTCGTTTAAAAATCATGGAACAGTGATAGCGTCGTTGCAGACCATCTGGTTTAATAGTTTTGAGAATGCTTAATTCTCGTGCAGCTCCGGCGTACTGTATTGGGTCTTCGAGGCTATAATTTTCAATATAAATCTGATCTCCCTGGTCAATTAAGCGATGAACTCCCTGACGATAGGGAGTCCACAGATCGTGATCGTAAACCTGTTCAGAGTAAAAGCCAATGGCATTGAAAAATTCAAAGGGTAAGGGACGAAAAAATATCCGAATATGGGCAAATTGTTGTGGGTTATCAAAGGATTGTTGATAGTTACTAAAATCCCCAGCCATCCACTGAGCTAAAGTGATTAAATCATTGCTTTTAACAGAATTCATAAGCTAAGAAGAAGGTAAAATAAATTTTGATAGCAATTAGCAATTCACTAATTCCCTGACAGCGAACGAATCTCTGAGGAAAATGATGCCGTTACTACCCCACTTCCTCCACTGGTTTTAATTAGGGAAACACGAAACCGTAAATTAGGATTAGCAAACCAGATTTTTTCTTCCGCTGCGGCGTGTTCGTAGCTAGTCAACAGCACAAAAGTTCCATCCTCTGTGATGTGAAAGTCACCTGCTGCGGCAATAGTTTCAGCATAACCTTGATCTCGTAATAACTTACCGCGATTAGGCACATTTGGATCGGGGATTGGTACAAGAATACAACTCCCCTTAACCTCAGAATTCTCATCCCAATCTGACTCACCCTCCCAACTCATTTGAAAAGGCATTACTGCTTGGGATGGGTCAACGTTATACAATTGGCAGAGTTCCATTACTGCCCGATCGTCCGGTGAGATAGCAGCGATATCAATGACTGACTGCACAGCTTCAAAGTGTCTGAAAGTCAAATGATGGGCGCTGCGCTGCGATCGCCACCGTCCTAGAGAATTTTCAACAAACTGCTTAATATTGTTCATGGAAAACATTGTACAGGGGCAAGAGCAAAAATATTCTTGTCTTCAGAACTCCACTTTTTGCGCCCCTGTCCACGAAAAAAAGTGCTTTTAGCCACAAAAGTAACAAATTGTTACTTTGTTTCTCAGGAAAGAGACAGAGGCAACACCCCAGAGATATATTCAAAACCATCAAGTTAGTCACCAAGTTGACCAACTCTGATTCAGAAATAATTTTTCTAAGTTAAGGAGAACTCAATGCTTGACGCTTTTTCAAGAGCTGTACTTTCAGCCGATGCCAGCACCTCCACCGTCGGTGATATTGCTGCCCTCAGAGATTTCATTGCCAACGGCAACCGACGCTTGGATGCTGTAAACGCGATCGCCAGCAACGCTAGCTGCATGGTTTCTGATGCTGTTGCCGGTATGATCTGCGAAAACCAAGGCTTGATTCAAGCTGGTGGTAACTGCTATCCTAACCGCCGCATGGCTGCTTGCTTGCGCGATGCAGAAATCATTCTGCGCTATGTCACCTACGCTTTGTTGGCTGGTGATGCTTCAGTTCTTGATGACCGTTGCTTGAATGGTTTGAAAGAAACCTACGCAGCTTTGGGCGTTCCCACCACCTCCACCGTGCGTGCCGTTCAAATCATGAAGGCTCAAGCCGCTGCTCACATCCAAGACAATCCTAGCGAAAAATTTGCTGGTGCTAAGCTCCGCAAAATGGGCAGCCCTGTAGTAGAAGATCGTTGTGCTAGCCTCGTTGCTGAAGCTTCCAGCTACTTCGATCGCATCATTTCTGCACTGAGCTAGTCAGTTGCTAATCGCAATTCGCTCAGCAAAATTGAAACTACGCTCACTGTCGTCAAAATCACTTTAGGAGTTTTAGGAAATGAAATCAGTTCTCACCACCGCTATTGCCTCTGCTGATGCAGCAGGCCGCTTCCCTAGCACCTCAGATTTAGAATCAGTTCAAGGTTCTATCCAACGCTCTGCTGCTCGTTTAGAAGCTGCAGAAAAACTAGGCAGCAACCTCGACGCAGTTGCTAAAGAAGCTTATGATGCTTGCATCAAAAAGTATCCTTACTTGAACGAATCCGGTCAAGCTAACTCCACCGATACTTTCAAAGCAAAATGCCATCGTGACATCAAGCACTACCTGCGCTTGATCCAATACAGCTTAGTTGTTGGCGGCACAGGCCCTCTGGACGAATGGGGTATTGCTGGTCAACGCGAAGTTTACCGCGCTTTGGGCTTGCCTACTGCTCCTTACGTTGAAGCATTGAGCTTTGCTCGTAACCGCGGTTGCGCTCCTCGCGATTTGTCTGCTCAAGCTTTGACTGAGTACAATGCTCTTCTTGACTACGCGATCAACTCCCTGTCCTAATTAACTGACAGGTTTGTAATGTCGTGACTGGGTAGTTTCTACCCGACAAGTCTAGGAACTCTTGGCTCGTTGCTTTACCGATTTTGGTGAGGTAAGGGTAAAGAATTCTTAGGCTTGTTATTGTGTTTTAATAGGCATATCATATTATAGTTATTGCAGACTGCTAATTTTATGGATAAACGCTTTTTTAGTTTTTTTAATTTAACCGAAGACCAGGCGATCGCCCTTTTAGATACGCCCCAAGCTGAAATCGGTGAAGAGGATTCCCGCTACATAGCTGCTTCCCACTTGATCAATTTCTCAACAGATCGATCGATCGCAGCACTGATGCGAGCAGTACAACAAACCGATCCGGTGCTGGAAAACCGGATTGTGCGCCGCAAATCGGTGGAAACTTTGGGAAGACTGCAAGCTGTGCAAGCATTGCCGGTGATTCGCACTTGTCTGGCGGATGATGACTGCTACACGGTGGAAAATGCCGTTTGGGCGATCGGCGAAATTGGCACTCAAGATCCCGATATTTTAGCAGAAATTGCTCAATTGCTGGATAAACCGGGACAAACCTACCGGGTAATTATTCACACCCTAACTAAATTAGATTATCAGCCAGCCGTAGCCAGAATTCGCAGATTTGTCGATGATATTGACCCGCCGACTGCTAGTGCTGCGATCGCCGCAATTTGTCGCTTAACCAGAGACTTTTCTGAAATGGGAAAAGTTGTCGCGATGTTGCAACACAAAAATGTCCTTGGGCGCAGATTATCTATTCAGGATTTGATAGATGCGCGTTACTACGATGCAATTCCAAATATTGCTAGATGTCCGGTATCTTTAGTCTTTCGGCTGAGAGGAATTAGGATGTTAGCAGAAGCAGGAATTGCCGACAAATCCCTGACCTTTGCTACCATTAAACCCCATTTGGAACAAACCTTAAGAGACTATCCAGGGGATTTAGATTTAGTGCATAGTTATGAAAAATTACCCGACTTACCGTTTTTGATTCGCCAATTATACGAAACAGATTTTGGACGTTGCTATTTAGCAGCTAAAACGATACTTGAAAATTACTCAGAGGATGCACCAGCCGCCCTGTTTGCGACCTTTGCTGAAGAAGCAAATAATGACTATGGAGCGCATTTTCATGTGGTAAAATTGTTTGGTTGGTTAAAACATTGTCCAGCCTACGATTTGTTATTGGAAGCTTTGCATCATTCCCAACCCCAGTTTCAGAAATCCCGTGCAGGGGCGGCGATCGCCCTGGGGGAACTGGGAGAACAGCGTGCTATTCCAGAATTGAAAGCCTGTCTGGAAACTAAAATCTGGGATTTGAAGTATGCTGCATTAATGGCACTAGAAAAACTTGGTGATGTCAGCGGCTATGAAATTGCTGCTGCCGACCAAGATTGGTTAGTTCGAGCTAAAGTAGATGCTCATACTTCTGTAACATCCGAACTCTCTTAATTAGTCCTGGAAGCAGAAACCGGGTTTTTTTAGGGAAATCCTGCATTGGAGCCTTTAATTCGAGTTAAAAACCCGGTTCCTTTGGAATTTAGGCATCCAAAACTATTAATTCAGCTTAATTAAATTACAACACCTAAAACCACAAAAACCATGACCACAGATGCTTTGTTTGAACAACTAAAACACCCGAATCCTCATCTGCGCGATCGGGCAATGTTTGAAATTGCCGATTCCCGCGATGAAAATACAATTTCTCGACTGGTGGGCATTTTAGATGAAGAAGATGTCACCTATCGTCGGGCGGCGGTAAAAGCCTTGGGCGTGATTGGTGAAGATGCCGTACCATCGGTGGTTGAGGCATTGTTAAACAGTGATAATGTGACTGTGCGAGGGAGTGCGGCGAAGGTATTGGCACAAATTGCGATTAATTATCCAGATTTGCCGTTTCCTGAAGCGGGCTTGCAGGGATTAAAAAAGGCGATCGACGATCCGAATCCTGTGGTTAATATTGCTTCTGTAATGGCCTTGGGCCAGATGGGTTCCTCTGCTTTTGAGATTTTGGTGGAGTCGCTGAATACAACGGATAATGTGGCGGTACAAGTGGCGATCGTGAATGCTCTTGCTTCTGTGGGCGATCGACGTTGTGTAGAAGTTCTGACCACATTTGCGAATGATGAAGCCGTGGATTCTTATGTGCGGGAATCAGCGACAAGTTCTTTATCCCGGTTGGATTTGGTGATGAATTATAAGCGTGCAGATAGTTAGATTTAGTGACATTTTTAGCCCCACTTTTGAGCGCACACAGCACTTGCAGCCGACTGAGCTATGATAAAACTTTGGGTATTGCTGATTCACGGTATGAATCACCTTTTCCCTTGAAGTTACAAAACTCACGATACTTGGCTTATAGCAATTGGGAAATCTTGAATTCATAGCTCTATTCAGCAACACCAGCTTTCAGAGTTAACACGAGTTGATGTGGAAATGCAAATTGAACCCTACGACCCTCGCCACCTTGATGCTGTTATTCGTCTTTCGCTTCGGGCCTGGACTCCGGTCTTTGATTCGATTCAGAAGGCGATGAACGCTGATGTGTACCAGGCATTCTATCCCAATCATTGGCGCGTGAGCCAGCAAAAAGCTGTGGAGGATGTCTGTGCTGCGGAAGACACGAATGTATGGGTTGCGATCGATGCCACTTCTACTGTGGGCTTTGTAGCGGTGAAACTACACTCAGAGGACAGCATGGGTGAAATTTACATGGTTGCTGTCGATCCAGACTTTCAAGGCCGCGGCATTGGTAGGGCTTTGATAGAATTCGCTCCCTGTTGGATGAAAGATGCGGGGATGTCTATTGCTATGGTTGAGACTGGGGGCGATCCCGGTCATGAAATAGCCCGTCACACCTATGAAAAGGTGGGCTTCGAGCTATTCCCAGTTGCCAGATACTTCAAGAAACTCTAACTGCAGATGTTAAGTCTCAAGGTTTACTTTTTTCGATAGCTAGTTAATTGCGATCGCACTCGTTCCTGCTCCGCCCTGGTATGCTCCGCGAAGGCTCTGCCTCCAGCGAGTGGCAAAGCCGAATCGGAGCGGTAGGTTACGACGGTTAATGTTGGATAAGACCGATATAGGGGGTGGCATCCAGCAAAAGTGAGGGATAACACCCAAGATCCCGGACTTAACCTGCAAAGTTTCTGTTTAATCCCTTAAAATTAGGGTGTTATCCAGCAGCTCTGACGGATCATCCTGTAAGGTCAAGGTGTTATCCAGCACATCTGACGTTAACTACATAGTTGCACTGCTCTATCTCTGGGTGGGGAAGGTACAGCAAGGCTATATGTTGGTGTTGGAGATTAATCTACCTGTAAGGTTGCCGGTATAGCATTGCTTTGAGGTGTCGGTGAGGCAATCGTACAGACCACAATTACGACATAAAATCAAGGTATGGTTTCATACAACAGATATGTTAAAAACGATTGGGGCCACGGTTCGACAGGGCAAAATTGAGCTGTTGGAATCAGCAGAGCTACCAGAAGGGAGGAGGGTGTTGGTAACACTTTTACCTGACGACGAAACTGAGTTCTGGTTACAAACCAGCCAAACATCGCTCAATGCAGTTTGGGACAATCCTGAGGATGATGTATATGCCCAGCTACTCCAAGCATGACGTTATTTTGGTGCACTATCCCTTCTCTGATTTGTCGAGTTCAAAGGTAAGACCTGCTGTTGTTGTGAGTACATCGCACCCGTCTCAAGACATTATGATTACCCCTTTAACAAGCAAAACAAGTTCATTGCTGGAAGGAGAATTTATGCTGTCTGACTGGGCAGGAGCGGGTTTAAATGTAGCTACTGCGGTCAAAAGAGGCATTTACACAGTGCATGAAAGTTTAGTGATAAAAGTGATTGGTCAGTTAATGGATATTGATGCCAAACAACTTGAGCAATCTTTGCAAGGTTGGTTAGGGTTGTAATCTGAGCTATATTGAACCATGAGCCGCAAAAACATCGCAACAAATATTGCTCGTAAACTGTGGGCCCAGTGTGGTGGCTTCTGTCAAAATCCGAGTTGCAATAAATACCTCTTCGCTGGAGTCGAGGATGATGTGGTCAGCCTTGCAAATGTAGCTCACATCATCGGTCATGGTAAGAGCGGTCCTCGAAGCGAGCATGAACTAGCCGACTACATTGATAGAGATGGCATAGCTAATTTGATAATGCTTTGTCTAGAATGCCACAAGATTGTTGATGAGCTAGAGAATAAATTTTCTGTTGAGCGAATGCAGGCATGGAAGGCCGATCACGAGAAGAAGATAAATTCACTCTTTGATTTTCCTCAAATTCGCAATGAAAGAGAACTACTTGAGCAAGTCAATGAGCTTTTGGCCGAGAACAGAGTTATTTTTGAAGAATATGGTCCTTTCTCGAAGCAGGCATTGCAGGGCAGTTCTGGGGATGCGCTAACTATCTGGCGACGACGATGCCTAGACACAATTATTCCAAATAACCAAATAATCGTTGGACTAATTGAGGCTAACAAAAGAAATTTTCCTTTCCCGTGGGAAGTTTATATACAAATGATGGGCTATAAACTTCATGCCGATTCTTTTCGTGATAACTGCCTATTAGAGAAAAAGGTTAACGACTACAAGCTATTTCCAAAAGAATTTGATGAGTTCATCAAACAGAGCCTTGGTCTGCCTGTAGAAAGCAGAGAGAATAGATCCGGAGAAGAAATTGAATTTAGAAAAGCGACTGTATCAAAATACATCGAAGATTTTTTGGCAACCCATTCTTTTATTACTCGAATGGAGAAGCTCAACATAGGAATGTTTGATGTTGAACTTAAGGATGGACGCAGCCTTCGAGTTTTTGCGACAGATACTTATTTCTTCACTGAATACACGTTTGAACGAGTCATGGCGATTGACCCAGCGGTTGATGCAATCATTTGCTCTAACCCTTATGGTACGTATACACGAGAAGCTAAAGCCCTCTGCATTGATCATAAGATTGGCTTATTTACGCTTAGGACTTTCATGGGTGCCATCCGCAAAGATTGTGATGAGTTTCTAAACTATCTCCTAACAGATCAGAGATCTAGTCGTCTTAGCTTTTTAAAATCTATCCTTAGTAAAGCCTCAGTCCCCTCAAGCTTTCAAGTGTATATATTTGGTTCGTATTTGAGGCGAGAACTTTACAACGATATCGATCTCATCGTCGTGTATACAGTCGGGGCAGACCAAGAATTGATTTCGTCAACATTAGATAGCATCAGTCAAGTGTTTGAAAAGCAAGCCTCACAGCTTGATATAACAGTATGCTCAGAAGAAGAGTACGCAGCTATGAGTTTTGAAGATGACAATCGCACTAGAATTAGGTAGTTAGTATCTATAAGGCAGCTCAACAATTCAAATGCAGTGGATGCTTGAAAGCCGCTGGTGCTGAATTCGAGATTATCTGCCGCCGCTGCGTTTTGCCGTTAGACCGCTATGTATGCGACATAAGCTACAGGTTGTACTCAAATAAAGGGTAATCATTGGAGGTTCTAATTGGAACTTCTAGAGATTGCAGGTACGACCAATGCTTGGAGAGTGAAGTGTGACTGCTAGATTCCCAGTTTGAAATCTAATTTCGCGCACACGTTCCCGTGTGCTGAAGGCATCGCATTCTATCCTTAAACTTAATCCTGTAGAGAGAGGAAAGTTTTAGAACTGCCTGGTAAAACACGATCAAATCGTCCGCCAATTTGAAGCATCTTTTTTTTACTTTTCAGATACGAAATGCCGGAAATTTAGGCTGCGAACAATCAGAGGGGATTTGTTGTGAGATATCGAAGGCTGCAATCATGGTTCCGCGAGCGCTCGATCGTTCTCCGCTTCTCGATCATCGCCCTTGTCGTTTCAGTCTTGCTGTTAAGCGCTAAGGCAAGCTTGTTTCAGGCTTCTGCGATCGCACAAATCCCGACACAATCCCCGCCATCGAATCCCTGGAAATACCAATAACAATTACTCAATCAGGTTTGGCTTGGCAAAGTCAATTTTTGATAGGCCTGTCGAATAGGAATCTGAATGATGAACTCTGCCCCCTGACCGGGATAAGAAACACACTTCAACTGTCCGCGGTGTTTTTCTACCACAATCTGGTAGCTGATTGACAGCCCCAGACCCGTGCCCTTCCCTACGGGTTTCGTCGTGAAGAACGGGTCGAACAGCCGCCGGTTCACTTCCTCTGTCATACCGGGGCCATTGTCGCAAATGCGAATCACAACAAATTGGGGAGCTTTCCTGGTCGGGGCGAGGTTGTGGGAATCCACCTCAGCCGAAGAAAATGTAGAGCTTTCCGCAAGGGGGGGATTGGAAATCGGGGATTTTTCTTCTTCCGCATACCCCACGGAGGTGCGAATCGCGATCGTGCGCGGCCCCCTTTGGTCATGGAGAGTGTCAATCGCATTCGCCAGTAAATTTACAAACACCTGGTTCAGTTGGCCCGCATAGCACTCCACCAGCGGCAGCGGGCCGTACTCTTTAATGATTTGAATAGCAGGCTGGTCTAGTTTAGCTTGCAGTCGGTGCTGCAAAATCAGTAGGGTGTTATCGATGCCCTCATGAATATCGACCTCTTTCATTTCCGCTTCATCCAGCCGCGAGAAGTTTCGCAGGGAGAGGACAATTTCGCGAATTCGGTCTGCCCCCACTTTCATCGAATCCAGCACTTTGGGCAAGTCTTCCATCAAGAACTCTAATTCGATTGCCTCGATATCCTCAACAATCGCTGCTGTGGGATGGGGGTATTGTTCTTGATAGAGTTTCACCAGTCCTAGTATGTCTTCACTGTAAGTCCTGACGTGAGTCAGGTTGCCATATATGAAGTTAATCGGGTTATTGATTTCGTGGGCAACCCCTGCCACCATATGTCCGAGGGAGGACATTTTCTCAGTCTGAATTAGCTGGGTCTGGGTGCGCTTGAGTTCTTGGAAAGAAAGCTCTAGTTGTTCGGCCTGTTTTTTTAATTGCGCTTCTGATAGTCGCAGAGCTTGCTCTATCTGCACGCGATCGCGAATTTCCTGGCTCAGGAGCAGATTTTTTTCCTTTAATTCCTGCGTCCTCTCTTCCACTTTATGTTCTAAAGTCCGGCTGTAATCTTCTAATTGCTCATTGGCTTGTTTCAGGTTGTCAGTCGCCTCAGATAAATTGGCATAGAGTCGGGCATTTTCCAGGGAAATCGCCGCTTGAGAACAGAGCACGGTTAAAACTTCCAGGCGATCGGGAGTAAACGCGCTCCTTGTCAGATTATTTTCCAAGTAAAGCAGACCAATGAGCTTTCCTTTATGGACAAGCGGCATACATAAAACTGACTTCGGTTGGGCGTTGATGATATAGCTATCCCTGGTAAAAAGTCCCTCTCGACTTGCATCATTTAAAACCACATTTTTCTGAGTTCTAGCAACATAATTGAGGAGAGAAAACGGCAATTTCTGAGTAGTTTCTATAGGTGTGGATTGCAGGACTACGACCTCCTCATTATCTATGGTTGCCGTCCCTTCTACCACCAGTTGACCATCTTTTTCTAAAATGAAGTAGCTTTTTTCAGCCCCAGCATTCTCGATCGCAATTTTCAATAACTTAGAAAGCAGACTTTCCAGAACAATTTCGCCAGAAATAGCTTGAGAAGATTTCATCACAGAGGCGAAATCCAGTGCTGCAAAACTCCCCGTATTCGTCGAGCTGGTCGTCCGCGATACGTCAAGGCTGGAGACTTCTGCGGTCAGTATTCGCGAGAAGAATTCAGGATATTCTTCTGATAAATCTTTCACTTTGGCCTTCGCTCCCCAGCGAATATAGCCATAGTAAGCATCCGTCAAATAAATCTCCGCTATCTTCTCCCGGCCGCGAGAGAAATAAAACTCGGCGGCCCGTTCATTAGCTAGGGCTTCTTCCTGAATGTATCCCTGTTCTCTGGCTCCTAGAATGCTAGCGTCATAATACTCCATCGCTTTTCCAATTTTCCCCAATACCCGTGCTTTCTCCGCCTCCACTAATTCGTACTTATGCTGGAAGTTAGACGGGGCATGAAATGCCCATTTCTGCATTGTTTCTTGATTAGCTTCAACTAAGCTGATGTATTGTTGTTGTTCGGCGTGTGAAGCTTGAGGATAAACAGCGAGTAGAGCGAGGGAATAATAGAAGTTGTGAGGAGCACTAACTACCATTCCGAACACGCTGAATACGTGTTCGGCGGCTAAACTGGCATTGGCAACGGCATTCTTTGGTTCTTTAAAGAGATATAATAGAATTGTCTTGGCTAGATAAGTAATAAACAGCAAAGTTCTATTGTTAGTTTCAATAAAAACAGGCAAGATTTGTGTTTCATTAAAACTTTTACCTATCAACTGACATTTGGTTTCAGATTCATTTTTAAGATTTAGCGTCAATTGGTGAAATATCTGGATGTAATAAATAGAATAGTCTTGTTTTAGTTTGAGCGCTAAATCAAGATATTGCTCTTGTTTCTCTTCTACAATGTCTAATCCCTCCCCGGTCAAAAATATGCTCGCACAATAGACAGTAACACAATAACCGGCATATTCTATATCTCCAGTTTCCAGTCCACTTTGAAACGCTGACAGTAAGGGGACTAAAGCTTTTTTAGCTGGCTCTTTCCAGTGTATAACCAAACCATAAAAGAATTCATTAACTTTACATTTAAGCGAGTTGGCATTGAATTTATTCAACAACTTTAAGGCCAAGTTACCCGACTGATATCCGGCATCTATATCTCCTATTGCCGAGCACAGCATTACACTATAAAAAGCATACACCAAAGCAGCAATAGGGGAATGGCCATACTCCATGCAGATTTTAACCGAAGTCACTGCAAGTGGGAGCAAAATTGCGGGATTAGCAGTAATAGCAGGAGAAAGAAGAGAAGTCAGTATACTTAAAGCCGCTATTTTGTAAGGGTCTGTCATCTCTGGGATATTGTCTAAGTCTGCGATATCTGGCAACTCAACCAGAAAACCCCCGTTACCTTCGTCATTTGACAAGGAAACACCCAGCATATCCAGCACTTGCAGCCCAGTATCAATGGCTTTTAACATCTGATTTTGAGCCATATAAAACTGGATTTGTAGCTCGTATACTTTCACTTTTTCGAGCAGGGTACTAGCTTGTTGCAGAACAACTTCAGCAAGAGCCGCTGACCTTTCGTAATTGGTATTAAGATATTCCGCTTCTACGGCTTCTACATAGAGTGTTAGTGTCAGATCGTAGTGACTCTGCCAACTGTTTTTTGCCAAGAGTTCTAACCCTACTTTTAGTAGCGTGACAGCAGCTTCATAAGCTGTTGCTGCTTTGGCTTTTCGACCCGCTATTAAATTTAATTGAGCCAGCTTGTATTTTTCTTCTTGTTCAGTAATGAATTCTACTCCCACATTTAGCTGGTTAACAATCTCAAAGATATTTTTTTCAATCTCCTCTGCTGAAGTATGCTCCAGTAGCAGTTCACCAATTTTCAAGTGGGTCTGTTGTTTCTGAGATTCTGGAATAAGAGAATACGCCGCTTGCTGCACCCGGTCATGGAGAAATTTGTAAGCGATAGGCGCGTAATGGCTGTCAGGAAAAGCGGCAGGTGAGCATGATAGCAGAGGAGAATCGGGAGCTATTCTCTCCTCTGCTTCCCTGCTCATTTCATCGGAGGTAAAAACGAGAGGGATTTTGTAGGCTTCGCTCAGGGGCAAAACCAAGCCAGCCTGAAGTGCTTCCCACAAATCAGTTGCCGTTTCCGACTGAGATTTTTCATTGACAATAGCCAGAACGTCTAAATTAAATTTGTCTCCAATACAGGCGGCTAACTTTAAGACATCCTGCGTCTCCTCCGGGAGTTTTTGAATATTTCTGGCAATCAGTTCGACGACATTATAATCCGTGATGCCTACCGCTTGAATTTGGTTTAATGACCACTGCCAGCACCCAGCACTAAATTCAAAGGTCAATAGCTTTTCTTGATGCAGAGTAGCGAACATCTGAGTCAAGAAGAAAGGATTGCCCTGGGTTTTATTGAAAAGTAGCTCGGACAATTCAGAAACCCGGTTTCTCGGAGCGGAAGACTCATTCAGGGTATCGGCTACCAGCAAGCTGACGTTGCCAATATCCAAAGGACGGAGGGTGATATTATTTACAACCGCCCCATTCTTTTGAATCTCTTCCAACGTCAGCATCAACGGATGCGTCGGACTAACTTCGTTATCTCGATAGGCTCCCATCAGCAGTAAATATTGGCTATCCGGGTCACAAATCAGCAGATGAATCAACTTGAGCGATGCAGAATCCGCCCACTGTAAGTCATCCAAAAAGACGACGAGCGGGTGTGAGGGTTTAGTAAATACATGAATGAATTCTTTAAACACCCGATTAAAGCGATTCTGGGATTCAGATGGGCCCAATTGCGGAACAGCTCCTTGAGGGCCGACAATCAGTTCGACTTCGGGAATGACATCTACTATGACTTGGCCATTTGAGCCTAAAGCTTCTAAGAGTTGCTCTTTCCAAATGGCTAGTTTTTCCGAACTTTCTGTTAACAGATGCCCCATCAAGCCCTGAAAAGCTTGAATCAAAGAAGCATAAGGAATATTTCGCTTTAATTGGTCAAATTTACCGGAGATAACATAGCCGCGCTGCCTGAGAATCGGTTTTTGAACTTCATTCACTAAGGAAGATTTGCCAATCCCTGAGTAACCGCTCACTAACATCATTTCGCTGGTTCCGCCGGAGACTCGCTCAAAGGCTGCCATCAAAGTTGCTACTTCTTGCTCGCGACCGTAGAGCTTTTGCGGGATGAGAAATTGTCCAAATTTATCCCTCTTACCGATGGGAAAGTTGTCAATTTTCCCCTTCGTTTGCATTTGATGACGGCATATTTCTAGGTCAGCTTTTAGTCCCAGGGCGCTTTGGTATCTGTCTTCAGCCGTTTTGGCTAATAATTTCATTACAATGTCAGAAATCGCTTCTGGAATCTCACCGATTTGCTGATGGGGTGGCACGGGTCTTTTAGCGATATGGCAGTGAATTAATTCTAGAATGTCGGTGGCTTGATGGGGCAGCTTTCCAGTCAGAATTTCATAAAAGGTGACACCTAATGAGTAAAAGTCGGTGCGGTAGTCAATTGAGCGATTCATCCGCCCGGTTTGCTCTGGTGACATATAGGTGAGGGTACCTTCTAGCAAGTTGGGACTGCTGAGAATCTGGTTTTCTCGCTCTAGGTGCGTGGCAATGCTAAAATCGATGATTTTAATTTGACCTGTTTTGGGGTTGATAATGATATTCTGCGGTTTAATATCTTTATGGATAATCTTATTTTCATGCAGTTGAGCTAGAGTTTCTGCCAGATGAATAGCCAGACTCAGAAATTCGCTGATTTCAAGGTGTTTAGCTGCGATTAGGTTTTTCAGGGAGTCTCCTCCAAAATCTTCTAATATCAGCGCCAGACCGTTATTATGCTTTTCCAAAGAGTAAGCTTTGACAATCCCGGCTATGTCCAGAGTTTTGAGGATTTTATATTCATGTCTCAACCGCGCGATTTCTTCTATTGTGGGATACTCGGCTTTGAGGGTTTTTATTATAACCTGAGTTGGCTCGGACTCCCGAACCCCGCGATAAATAACTGTATTGACACCTTCATGAAGGGGCAACGATAAGAGTTTGTAACCGGGCAGCGTGGTTTTCATATTTGTTTTTTCGATGAGTCCGATTATTCAGGCAGGGAATTTATAGATGGGAACCTGAGACAGCTAAGTTCGATCGCCTGTTGGGAAAACTTAAACGAGCAGAGCATCTGCTTGTTAGCAAGTGGCAATATTTTCTCCGCTCATTCAATACTAAAGTGCATCATGGTCTAATGTTTAACTATAATACCTGTGCTGGAGTTGAAAAACCAAGAATTGGTTCTTGTCCAAGCGCATCCAGATAAATTATGCGATCGCACTACGTTAACCACCTGTTTAAAAGTCTCTGGACGTACTCCGCACAGACGCTTAAAGTTTTCATAACTCAGGTTTTTTACATCCAAATAGCTGATTATGTGTCTCAGTCTAAATTATTCCAGCTTAGGATTATACATCCTACTACAATTTATTTAGACCACTTCGACCGGGCGCGATCGTTGTTCTTACCAGGGTACAAGTCGCGATCGCCTTCCCTACTTTTGCAAGAGGTTTATTGTAAGAGTGTGCTAGCCATGACTGAGTTAATTGAGCGCGCGTTAACGAAGCCCTCGAAGACTATCGGTAAGTTGAAAACCCTGTCTGCAAGTGAGCAAGAGGCTGCTCAATGATTCTGGAACAACTTGAAGACAATCCCAGATGCGATCGAGCCAATGCTCGTTCTCTGGACGCTCTTGCCAAACTTGCAGCCTCAGCAATGGCTGAGTATTCCGCAGGTAAAACCCAAGAATTCGCTCCACAAACATTGTGAAGTCGCCTATTACAGCCCCATTCCGCAACAGAATCTACAGTTACAAAAAATGGGGAATGTATGCAAACAATCTCTTTGAGTCGTGAAAAAGTCGCGCGTCGTGCGAAACATTTGTATGAGAGCAGCATCCGCCCAAAAAATGAATTAGAAGAGAATATTGGCAATACGGTTATCATTGATATAGAAACAGGCGACTATAATAAAGTTGATGAAAATAGTTGACACGCTGCTGATTACCTGAGTGTGAAACATCCCAATGTTAGACTCTTTGGTATCCGTATTGGATATAACGTTGCTGGAGTTCTAGGTGGTTGCATGGAGCCTGTGTCTAAGTGATTTTACTTAGGGTCGTTGATAGATATGCTAAATTTAATTTTATTGAATTTTGCTTTAAAGTCAAGCTATTTGACTTTAACTGTATGAGAAATTTCACTGCCGTTGTTCAGAAAGACCCTGACACTGCTTTATATGTAGCCTATGTTACTGGTTTCTCAGAGAGCGCATTCTCAAGGAGCAACTTGAGACGAGCTATAATCGAACCTACGTGAAGCGATTGAAATGCTGTTGGAAAATGAGAAGATAGCCTTTCATCGCTCTTCAATGAGCGTGCGATCGCCCTTTTAGTATTTATTCTTAATTCTTTAGTTTCGATACTTGCTAAAATAGAAACCAATACTAATCGAACTGCAACTCACGCTAAAAACCATCGAAGGTATTTGCATCACTTGCCAAACAATCCTATAATGGTTCATTACGATCTTGATGATTGTTTCATTCTTATAACTCAGTTAATATGCGATCGCTTGTCTTGACTATAGCTCTCATGTGTTTAGCCACCCCCGCTGTTGCCACAACCTGCGAGGAAAGCTTTCAAAAAAAGGGGGACTTTTTGAATGGTGCAGCCTTTTCTGCACGTGTTCAGGTTGAGGGCTTATCGATAGAGAGAGCATTTTCCCAATTACGACCAATTTTGGCCCGCGAGGGCATCAAGACTCTCAGCACGGATCTGAACTTAGGTGTAATGAAAGCCGAAAATCCCGCAACAGCATTTCAGCGTGCTTTGCCAATTGACGTATTTGCCTCAATGGACGGCAATCTATTAAATGTTGAGATGATCTTTACCCTTCCGAGTGGCGTGGGTGCAAGTAAAGACACGGTGAAGGGATACTTGTGTGGTGCACTAAATCAATTGTTGCCCCAAACTACAAATTAATATTTAATCATTCATTTGAGGAATTGTAGTTTCCAACACTCGATCGCAATACGCAATACTTTAAAATTACCAGTGGATGGAGGGCTCTTCAATTCGGTGCGTTAGCGAAGCCCTCGAAGAGGATCGCTCTGTTAGTTTATAGTCTTATTTTTATACGGAGAGTGCGATCGCTTTTTGGTTGCGCGATCGCCGAGTTGTACTATACTGCCCTCTGTAAAGAAATTACCAAAATCCCCAGAGGAATATCGGCGGTAAGCGGGTTGCTAAAATCGGTCGATCGCGCTGACCTTTTTTGCCCTCAAATCGCTTTCTTTGGATTAATTGGCGTTTTAAATGCTCCCTTCTACTTTCTCCGTTGGGGCGACACAAGCGCGGGGTAATGCCCTCCCTACGGTCAATTGTCAATAATCAATTATTAATTGTTAGTATTTTATGAGGGAACCAAAAAGATATATCATAATCTTCATCGGATCATTTCTTCCCAGATATGTTCTACTGCTCTAATCCCACGTGTTCTCATCCTTTCAATCCCGACAACTCTAAATTTTGTCAAAGTTGCGGATTGCAAGGCCTCAACCCTCTCTTCAGAAACCGCTACCGCGTGATTCGACTGTTGGGCGAAGGGGGATTTGGCAGAACTTATGAAGCGGTAGATACGGATCGCATGGACGATCCCTGCGTAATTAAGCAGTTTGTACCCCAATTTCAAGGAACCTCAGCACTTGAAAAAGCCGCAGAATTGTTTAAGCAAGAAGCGAAACGACTTTACGAACTCGGTGAACATCCCCAAATTCCTCGATTAATTGCTTATTTTGAACAAGACAAGCGACTTTATTTAGTACAAGAGTTGATTGAGGGGCAAACTTTACTGGCTGAATTAACTCAGCAGGGTGTTTTTAGCGAAGATAAAATTTGGCAGTTGCTGGCAGATATTTTGCCGATTTTGAAATTTGTGCACGATCGCCATGTCATTCACCGAGACATCAAACTTGAGAATATCATGCGGCGCCGCACCTCTGTTAGCTCCTCCCTGCCAAAGGCGGGAAATTTTCGGAATTCAGCTTTCCGAAGGGGAGGGCGGGGAGAGTTAGTTTTGATAGATTTCGGCATTTCCAAACAAGTGACGGGCTCGCTGATGAGCAAAGTAGGAACGACGGTAGGAACGCCTGGATATTCGCCGGTAGAACAAATGCGCGGTCAAGTTTTCCCCGGAAGCGATTTGTACAGTTTGGGAATAACTTGCCTGAGACTGCTAACTCAATGTTTGCCAAAAGTTGACGGTTCCGATGACCTTTATGACCCGATCAATGGCGACTGGATGTGGAGAGAACGGTTACCAGCAGGCACAAAAGTCAGCAGCGAGCTGACCAAAATTTTAGATAAGTTAATTGAAGATTATCTCAAAAATAGATATCAATCTGCTGATGAAGTAATCAAAGCTTTAAATCTCTATTCTTTACCTCCCCAACCCCCTTTTGTCAAGGGAGGACAACTTGCTTTAAATTCTTCTGTGACAAAGGGAGGGTCACTTGCTTTAAATTCTTCTGTGACAAAGGGAGGGCCACTTGCTATCCATACTCCGCTCAATCAAAGCGGGCAAATCAATAGCAATATCTCTGTCAATCCCAGAGGAAAATCCAACACCAATCCGCCTCCCAACAAGGTCTCGCAGAGAATGGCCGCTGTCAAAAGCACTTTTGAATTTCAGGTGGTGACAGTAGACAAGCGCGGGAAGCAAACTAATGTTAACAGCCGCCAAGCGCGTTTTTTTGAAGAACATCTTGGTAGCAGTACAGCGCTGCAAATGGTATCTGTTCCTGGCGGTACTTTCCTCATGGGTTCTCCAAAAGAGCGGGGTGACAGCGACGAAAAACCGCAGCACCCAGTAACTTTAGGCTCTTTCTATATTAGCAAATTTCCAGTCACTCAAGCCCAGTGGACAGCAGTTGCGGCGCTGCCGGAAATTAAAATATTTCTCAATCCCGATGCTGCCCGTTTTAAAGGTGCAAATCGACCTGTAGAAAATGTATCTTGGTACGAGGCTGTGGAGTTTTGCGATCGACTTTCTCGCAAAACTGGTAAGAATTATCGCTTGCCTAGCGAAGCCCAATGGGAATATGCTTGCCGGGGGCAAACTACGGGGCCGTTTCACTTTGGGGAAACGATTACCAGCGAGTTAGCCAATTACAACGGAAATTCTAATTACGCTGACGCGCCGAAGGGAGTTTATCGCTTTCAAACGACAGATGTTGGCAGTTTTCAACCTAATGCTTTCGGATTGTACGATTTCCACGGAAATGTTTGGGAATGGTGCGCGGATTCTTGGCACCATAATTATAACGGTGCGCCTGCGGATGGCAGCGTTTGGGAGTCTGACGGGGACTCTTCGCTGAGGTTGTTGCGGGGAGGTTCTTGGAACGATCATTCTCCGAATTGTCGCAGCGCGTGCCGCCTCAGGTATCAGCCGGATTGTAAGGCTAGTATTGTGGGTTTTCGAGTGGTTCTTTCTGTTGTTTAACAAGCGGGGTCACGCCTTTTTAACTTAAGTAAAACTCAACCAGCTAAAAACTGTTTCAACAGTCAATTCTAACTCGATTCCATTAAGTATTGGCAAATCAGTGGCACCTTCGTACAGTTCCACTCTTTGCCCGGGAAATACCGCTAAAATACTTTCTTCTTCTGGAATTATTAACCACCCCAATTCAGTGCCTTGTTGCGAACAAGCAAGTAATTTAGCAAGCACTTTTGTTTGGCTTTGTTCGGGAGAAAGAATTTCGATCGCCCAGTCTGGATAAATTTCAAAGCGGTTAGCAATTCTACCCGATGGTAGAAAGGGAATTCTTTCCCACCGGAATACTGCTACATCTGGGACGAGTGATGCACCGCCGAAAGTGCAACGCAACTCGGGAAAAGCATAAGCAATCTTGGGTGTTTCGACTATTTGGTAGATGACATTGCAAAGCTTACCCTGCAATCTGCTATGTTCACCTTGGGGGATGGGTTTTTGAATGATTTGTTTGTTGATATATTCGGAAGCTGGCTCAGTTTCTGGAAGTTTTAGGAACTCCTTTAAGTTGGGCAATATTTTAATGACTGTAGTCATAAGTCAGGTCGATTTTAGATTTTAGATTTTAGATTTTAAATTGGATAGATACAGCGTATCCCAGGTTTATTAACAGCAGTAGGGACACGGCAGTGCCTTGTCCCTACGAGGATTGAGCGATCGGCGGGTGTCATTCATCAACGTGGAATCTGCTGTATGAAGGACAAATTCTGGCCTTAACTAGCCTTCTTCTGAGGAGCGACTATGCGTTCCACACTCATAGCAGCCACGCTCAACGTCACCACAGCCATGCCGAGAATTGCCACAGGCTGCAACTTTTCATTGATAATTAGAAAACCGAAGAGTGCGGTCATTGCTGGCCCCAAAGTGCCAATTACTGACGCTAAGGCCGCCCCCGCAAAGCGGATGGCAAAATTATTCAAAAGATAGCTAAACAGCGTCAGCACCCCTAAAACAACACCTCCTAAAATCAAACCAGGCCAAACATTTTGGTCGATTTTAGGAGATAAATTTTCCGACAGCGGCACCCACAAACTCAGGGACGAAAATACAAAAATCGCGGCGAAATTAACTAAACTAAAAGGAATGGGGTGCAGCTTGCCCGCGGCCATTTGCGTCAGCAATACGTAACCTGCAAAGGTAATCCCAGAAGCCAGTGCTGCAGCGACTCCCACTCCAACATTGCCGCCGCCCGGAGCTGGGGCCGCAAAACTCGGCCACCCAGCTAAAATCAGACCTGCGGTAATCCCGACTATCGCCAAAAAGCCGACTGTGGTGGGGCGAGAACCAAACAAGATCCAAGAACCCAGTACGGTGACGATCGGATAAATAAAGAAAATCGTAATCGCAATCCCCGCCGGAATATTACCGATCGCCAAATAAATCAAAACCTGAGACAAAAACAGAAAAAATGCGCTTCCTAAAACCTTGCTCCACAAAGCTCGATCGCCCGACTGGAACAACCGTCTAATATCTTTCCACACAGAAGGATACAAAAATGTCGCCAATATCGGCATCAAAGCCATCACCACGATCAGCCGCATCAACAAAATCAACAAAGAATTTCCAAAACCTGGAGTCACCACCCCCGGAAATTCAAACAAGCCAAAAACCATCCGAGGATTTTTGCCTTTAATCAGAATTCTCAAACACACATTAAATAGCGACAATACCACCGCCGAAGACAAAGCCAGCACCAAACCTGTCTGTACTTGAGAAGCTGCTTTAGCGGTTGCTGGAGAGGGCACTGAAGAGGGTTCCGGCACGGGTTCCCGCGGCGTTTCCACAGGTGTTGGCTGCACTAATGGCGGGCGGACAGAATTAACAGAATTAGTTGATTCCTCGGGATAGGAATCTTGAGCGTCGAAAGGATTCTCAAGATATTCTTCTTCTGCTTCGAGTTCTTCTCTGATGCGGTTTACGAGATTTTGTAACAGCTCTTCCCCTTGCAGTTCCAGGGTTTTCATGTTGTTGAGCCGCACGGAAAGCTCACTTTCGTAACTGGTTAAATCTTGTTCCAGCATCTGGAAACTGCGATCGATCCTTTCATCCAGCGCCGCCAGCAACTCCGAGGCCCGTTCGTCGTAGTTGCTCGGCGGCAGGGGTATCGGGAACTCCCCGCTGGGGATAGGGCTGCTGAGAGAATGTCCCGAGTTAGCGCTGAGTTCGTTGAACCGCTGCACCAACAAATCTTGCAAATTGTGAGCCAAAACTTGAGCCAACTGCTTCAGCCACAATTGCTGCTGCTGAATGTATCGCCCAGACAGAGATTCCATTTGCTGAGACTGCAATTTGCGATATTGCTCCCGGAGGTCTTCAATATCCTCAATCAGGTGATTTTTTTCAGTTTGCAGCCGAGTAATGTCCTGATTTAACTGACCTTTGACATTTTCATGCAAAGCGTCGAGTTCTTGCATTACTGAGTGGAGGACTTCTTCTGCTGATTGTGCATCCTCTGGCTCGCCCTTTGACGAGTATACGTTCCGCTGCGCCATTAGCCCATAACCTCTAATTTAAACTGCACGTTCAGTGTTCTTAAGTATTTTGCCAAATCAGGTCGCAAGTTATAGTGAGTTGATCTAAGAGATTGCGAACACTGTTTAATCAATAGTAGTCGCTAAACTAGAAATGTGAGAAAATTGCGTGAAGCAAAGCTATCCCGCTCTTAATCGCCCCAAGAACACTTTGTGCAATTAAAAATCATACTACAGCTTGACCTCTTCACGGATTGATCCCGGAAATTCTCGCATCTAACTCACCAGATTGCACCCGAATCACAAGCCTAAGAGCCCGTTCCGCGACTAAATTTGATTGGGGGGTGGCACTCCTAGCCCCTCAACGGATAACTTGATGCTGCGGCCAGAAATCCGGTTTCTTTTGCCCGCCTTTCTCTCGCACTCCCGCACCCAGATTTATTATATTAAAGGTTCCGATCTTTTGCTCGCGAAAGTTTTAAGAGGCGATCGCACCGTCAAAAAGCCACCCCGCGCCATCAAAAAATTAACACACCTCATCCCCCAAGAGCAATAGATATGGCATCCGAAATTTATGACAATTCCTTTACAAACGATCGACAAAAACTGAATATTTCCTCAGAAGCCGAAGTCTTTGTCTTTCCGGCATCATTTGCCCAGCAGCGCTTGTGGTTTCTCGACCAATTCGCACCGGAAAACCCTTTCTATAATGTAGTAACAGCACTGCGCTTAACTGGTTCCCTCAACTTAACAGCTTTAGAGCAAACATTTAACGAAATAGTGCAGCGCCACGAAACTTTGCGAACGACTTTTGCCGCAGTATCAGGGCAACCAGTGCAGATAATCTCTCCCGCTTTCAAGACTAATTTAAAAGTATTAGACTTGCAAAATTTGCCACCAGAACTACGGGAAACAGAAGCAAAGAAACTCGCCGCAGCAGAATCTATTCGCCCTTTCAATTTATCCACCGGCCCCCTGATGCGAGTAACCATCCTGCGGCTGACAGAGACCGAGCATATTCTCTTGCTAAATATGCACCACATAGCCTCCGATGATTGGTCGATCGGCGTGCTAATTCGAGAACTGGAGGTTATCTATACAGCTTTGATCGATCGACAGCCATCTCCCCTGCCAGAATTATCACTTCAATATGCCGACTTTGCCGAGTGGCAGCGCGAATGGCTGCAAGGTGAAGTATTAGAAACTCAGCTAGCTTATTGGCGGCAGCAATTGCACGGAATTTCTGTGTTAAATTTGCCGACGGATCGCCCTGCACCCGCTAGGCAAAATTATCGGGGAAAAACTCAATATTTAGAACTGCCTAAAAAGCTGAAGGACGCACTTGTAGCGCTCTCGCAGCGAGAAGGAGCGACTTTATTTATGACTGTGCTCGCAGCCTTTCAAACTTTGCTTTACCGCTACTCGCAACAAGAAGATATTGTTGTCGGTTCGCCGATCGCCAATCGCAACCGCAGCGAGATAGAAGCATTAATCGGTTTTTTTGTCAACAGTTTAGTGCTGCGAACAGACTGCTCGGGAAACCCGACATTTCGAGATTTTTTGGGCCGGGTGCGAGAAGTAACTCTGGGAGCTTACGCTCACCAAGATTTGCCTTTTGAGAAGCTCGTCGAGGAATTGCACCCAGAGCGATCGTTGAATCGCCACCCGCTGTTTCAGGTGGTATTCGGGCTGCAAAATGCGCCGCTGGACGAGCTAGAATTGCCAGAATTAAAGTTGAGTTCTTTCCCTTTGGAGACTCAAACAACGCGCTTTGATTTAGAGCTGTATTTGTGGGAAGCTTCCGATAATTTTAGGAGCAGATACGGCGAACATTGGGAAGATTCGGAAGGCCTCAGAGGCTTAGCTGTGTACAATACGGATTTATTTGATGAAGTTACGATCGCCCGAATGCTGAGGCATTTTAAAACGCTGCTGGAAAGCATTGTGGCTAATCCAGAACAAAGAATCGCTAACTTACCTTTATTGAGCGAGGATGAAGTGAATCAATTATTCAGAGAATGGAACGATACTCGGACAGATTATACTCAAAATAAGTGCATTCATCAGTTATTTGAAGAGCGAGTTGAGCAGCATCTGGAGGATGTCGCCCTAACTTTCGACAGCCAGCAGCTCACTTACAGAGAACTCAACAGTCGCAGCAACCAACTGGCGCGCTACCTACAAAAACTGGGCGTGGGGGCGGAGGTTTTAGTGGGGCTTTGTGCAGAGCGATCGATCGACCTAATTGTCGGGATGTTGGCTGTACTGAAAGCGGGAGGAGCTTACCTACCGTTAGATCCGAGCTATCCGCGCGATCGGCTAAACTTGATGCTGGAAGATGCTCGAGTTAAAGTCTTGCTAATTCAGGATAAATTGATTGAGAATTTCCGAGACTTCTCAAACTCGGTGATTTACTTCGATCGCGACTGGGAACACATAGCCAAAGAAAGCGCCGAAAATCCCGCCCACACCGTAACAGCAGACAACCTAGCTTACGTTATTTACACATCTGGCTCAACAGGAAAACCCAAGGGAGTTGCTGTCACCCACAAAGCAGTAAATCGGCTGGTACTCAACACCAACTATATAAAAATAGAACCTACCGATAAAATTGCCCAAGCATCAAACGCTTCATTCGATGCAGCCACGTTCGAGATTTGGGGAGCCTTGCTTAACGGCGCTCAACTCGTGGGAATTAGCACAAATATTACCCTTTCGCCTCACGATTTAGCCTTAGAACTGCGCCAAGAAGGTATCACTGTTTTGTTTTTAACAACTGCCTTATTTCAACAAATTGCTAGAGTTTTACCGCAAGCTTTTAATTCGCTGCGCTGCTTGCTGTTTGGCGGAGAATCGGTCGATATGAGATGGGTTAAAAAAGTTTTAAAAGAAAATCCAACCACTCAATTAATTCACGTTTACGGGCCTACAGAAAATACCACATTTTCGGCTTATTATTGCGTGCAAGACGTACCCGAAACCGCAACATCTATCCCCATCGGCCGCCCGATCGCCAACACGCAAATTTATCTCCTCGATACGGATTTGCAGCCGGTGGCGATCGGTGTTATAGGTCAATTGTATCTCGGCGGTGACGGACTGGCGAAAGGCTACCTCAACCAGCCTGATTTAACTGCTGCTGCATTCATTCCTAATCCTTTTAGCAATAAATCTGGTTCTAGCCTTTATAAAACCGGTGATTTAGGCCGCTATTGGGTTGACGGCAACATCGAGTTTTTAGGTCGCGTTGACGACCAAGTAAAAATTCGCGGCTACCGCATCGAATTGGGAGAAATTGAAGCGGCTTTGTGCCAGCATCCACAAGTGCGCGAAGCAGTAGTAATTGTGAGGGAAGACATCCCCGACGATAAACATTTGGTAGCTTATGTTATTCCTGACGGCATTAATGAGAAATTAGAAATTCCCAATCTCAAGTCAAGTGACTTGCGCCAATTTTTGAAAGGAAAGTTACCAGGATATATGGTTCCTGCAACTTATGCAGTGTTGGAGAATATGCCACTGACACCTAATGGCAAAGTAGACCGCCACGCCTTGCCTGATATAGATACAGACAGCGAGGATACAACAGAAAATTATGTAGCGCCTAGGACTGAACTCGAAAAGGCGATCGGGAAAATTTGGGCTAAAGTTTTGGGAAAACAGCAGGTTAGTATCTACGATAATTTCTTTGAACTAGGCGGGCATTCCCTGCTAGCAACTCAGTTAATTTCTCGCATCCGAGACGCTTTGCAAGTCGAGTTATCGGTCAGCAATTTGTTTGAGGCTCCGACTGTGGCGAGTCTGGCAAAATACATTGAGACAATGCGCTGGGCAGCGAAAGGTTTGGATGCTCCCAGAACCGACGAAAATGAGCGAGAAGATGTGGAATTCTAAGCCCTTACATAATTGCGGGATGATTTTGATTGTTTTGTGGAATTGGCATCCGGGAGCATCTCACTTTTGGAGCCAAGCTAGAAATTGGAGTTTTGAGGCAGGAGGCAGGAGGAAAGAGGAAGAAGGAAGGAGCCAAAAGAAGTGTTTTTACAAATAGGAGATGCTCCCGGATGACAACCCTCATCAAACCCTGATGGAGTAAAGATTGAGCATCGCTTATGCTAAAAAAAGATAGGCAGCCTTAACTGAACGGTATTGCAATATACTGGTCTTTAGTTACTTTCCCTGTTTAATAAATCTTCATTAGGATTACTGACGGCTAAAGACTTCAGAAGCAGCAACTCTGTTTAACAGCCTGTCTTTTGACATTTTTCATACTTGTGTAGCATAATGGTTTTTTCTCGATATTTTGTTTGGCAAACGACAATGAGTAAATTGAACAGCGTTTTGAACCCTTCACTGGTTGCTGAACCTCCCAGTAATCGTTTTTATCGCACCGTTTGGCGATGGCACTTCTATGCAGGCTTGTTTGTTATTCCTTTCATGCTGATTTTGTCAATCACAGGCATCATTTACCTGTTTAAACCGCAATTAGATGCTGCGATGTATCACCAGAATATGTTTGTGCAGCCTGCGGATGTGGTGATGCCTTATACTCAACAGGTGGCAGTTGTTCAACGAACTTATCCTGATGCCAAAGTAACAAAATTTACGCCGAGCGCTGCGTCTAATCGTAGTGCTGAAGTGACGATCGCGACTAAAGATGAAAGAACACTAGCCGTTTTCGTGAATCCTTATACGGCTAAGATTTTAGGCGATCGCGATGAAAATAATAATCTCCAAGCGATCGCACGCAAAATTCACGGCGAACTGATGATCGGAAAATTGGGAGATTATTTAGTAGAGCTTGCTTCCTGTTGGGGGCTTGTGCTGCTGATTACAGGATTGTATCTGTGGTTGCCTCGCGGCAAAGTAACTTTTTTAGGAACATTAATTCCGCGTGTGTGGAGCCAGAATAAGCGGGTATTTTGGCGGGACTTACACGCCGTTTCGGGATTTTATGGCGTATTGCTAATTGGCTTCCTCATCCTCAGTGGACTACCCTGGACAGGTTTTTGGGGAGATACCTTCGCTCGTTTGTCGAACTACTACCCTGCACAAATGCGGGATAACGTGCCTCAATCGACAACACTCACAGGCTCCCTCAATCAGCAGGGCAATCAAGTTGTGCCTTGGGCAGTAGAGCAATTACCAATTCCTAAATCGAGTACGCCTAGATATGAGCATCATTCAGGACACAACGAAGTTATCGAGCGAACTCTTGCTGATACGTCCGTAAATCTAGATTCTGTTGTAAATTTAGCTCAAGCAAAAGGCGCACCCCCTGGATTTAGTGTTAGTTTTCCAGAATCCAAAACGGGTGTGTATACGGTTTCGGCATTTCCAAATAATCCGGCGCAAGAAATCACTTTGCACATCGATCAATACAGTGGCAAAGTATTAACAGATGTGCGGTGGAAGGATTACGGGTTAGTACCCAAAGTCGTATCAATGGGAATTTCCATTCACATGGGCAAATATTTTGGATTGAGCAATCAACTACTGATGTTGTTTGCAGCGTTAATTTTGATTGTGCTTTCAGTAAGTGGTACGGTGATGTGGTGGCAGCGTCGTCCGAAAGGGACGGGTTGGCTCGGTGCGCCTGCAATGCCCACCCATGTTCAGGGATGGAAAGTGCCACTCGCAATCGTTGCTGTTTTAGGGATTGCCTTCCCGCTTGTAGGACTTTCACTCGTCACCGTTCTGCTGTTGGATTATTTCGTGTTGGCTCGTATTCCTGCCGTCAAGCGCATTTTCAGTTAAAGGTGGGAGGGTGACAAAGAGGTCTAGGAACTAGACCGAATCAGTGCGTAGGTTGGGCGCCGAGGGAACGAACCCTCCGCCCAACATTTTCGCTACAATTTTCCTTAACCCAAGCGTATTGAAATATGGTGCGCCTAGTACGCCGATTACACTATTTCAGTGCAGAATGCCCTGACAGCTTCTGCAAACTGCTGGTTATGTTCCATTAATGCCATGTGTCCTCCTCGCTTGATAGTAACTAGCTCTGCTTGAGGTAATTCTGCTTTCATTCGCAGGCTAGCTGGGGGGGTAGTGGCGATATCTGAATCGCCGCAGATCACCAACACTGGAATGTCAATCGATCGCAAAGTTTTTGTTTCATCATATTTGAGCATTCCCAGTGTGCCGCGAGCGAGAACGCCGGGAGAACCCAAGGCTGATAATAAAGCTGAAAACTCTAATTGACCGCGCGTTTCAGTGCCTTTAAATCCCGATAATTCTACACTGATGTGCAGTGAACCATTGAGATAGCTCAGCCAAGTCATTCCCCACATAATGGGTTCAAGAGCTGCGGTGAGGTAGAGCAGAGGTTGGAGCAGCGGCTTCTGCAAAGCGCGCCATAAACCGCTAAAAATAGCGGTTTTGAGAGGATTAGTATAAGTCGTATCTACCAGAATTAAACCAGCTACTCGACTACCGAGAAGTTCTGGAAAAAGCCGACTGAATGTTAGAGAAATCATGCCGCCCATGCTGTGTCCGAGTAGGATAACAGGTTTATTTCCTGCTATGGCAATGACGGCTTCGAGATCGCGGGCAAATTTTTCTAGGGAGTAATCGCTGTTTTTTGGTCGAGTGGATTTTCCCAAACCTGGAAGATCCCAAACAATCACTCGGAAGCGATCGCTTAGTTGCCGTTTCGCGTAATACCAAACCATACTGTTCGGCCCCCAACCATGGGAGAGAATAATCGGCTGTCCGTCCTCTGGACCGTAGAATTCTACTTGTAAAATAGTGCCATCAGGCCTCTCTATCCGCTCAACCGTACCCGTCCGCGTCGGCTTCGGTTCGTCAGCACCGGGGCGGCGGAACAACGGCAAACTGATAAAGCGGCCGCCAACAGACCAAAGAACCATCAACACTCCGCTTACTAAGTAGGAAATCCCTACAAGTGCGCCGATGTACCATTCGTAAATAATGTATATACCTCCGCCAAGTACCCCGACGGACAGCAGTCCTACCAGCCATAGGAACAGGAAATTGAAGGGCATGAACGGCATAAGCTGAAACCTTGGGTAGAATTTGGGTTGCGAATTCAAACAGGATCATACTCAGGTTAGGCCACAGTAAGCAAGCGATCAGTTAAGCTCTTAATTTGTGTTCTGGTTGAATTTCTTTTATTGATTTGCCCAAGTAATGACAGGATGACTCAAAATGCCCGAGCCAAAAAAATCGAGCTCATCGCCAAATGCCAGAGATTCTGTCACGGTGGAGTTAGTTGAGTTTTTATCTTACCTTCGCAGTCTAGATATTAATATTTTTGTTGAGGGCGAGATCCTGCGCTGCAATGCTCCCGAAGGAATTCTTACACCAGAACTGCGCGCCGAAATTACTCATAAAAAAGCCGAAATTGTTTCATTTTTAAAAGCAGCTAATCGTACTTCTAGTTTTACTCCTACACCGATTGTTCCTATGGAGCGGGACGGAAATCTACCGCTTTCCTTTGCCCAGCAGCGCTTGTGGTTTCTCGACCAATTAGTACCGAACAATCCCTTCTATAATGTTCCCGCAGCATTGCGTTTGACAGGTTCGCTCAATTTTTCGGCGCTGCAACAAACTTTCAATGAAATTGTGCGCCGCCACGAAGCTTTACGCACGACTTTAGCAGTAGTTTCGGGACAACCAGTTCAGAGAATAGCTGCTGCTTTCCACCTCCCGATTAATGTAGTGGACTTGCGAAACTTGCCAAAGGAATCTCGACACACTGAAGCAAACCGGCTCACCGCTGAGGAAGCTCAACGATCTTTCAATTTATCCAATGACTTGTTGCTGCGAGTTACATTGTTGCAGTTAGATGATGCCGAATATTTACTAATGCTGAATATGCACCACATTGTCTCCGATGGTTGGTCTATCGGAGTGCTTATTCAGGAATTAGGCGCACTTTACACGGCATTTGCTAGCGAAAAACCTTCGCCTTTACCGGCTTTGTCGATCCAGTATGCTGATTTTGCAAAATGGCAGCGCGAATGGCTGCAAGGGGAAGTTTTAGAAACGCAGCTTGGTTACTGGCGGCAGCAGCTAAACCGCATTTCTATGCTAAATTTGCCTGCGGATCGCCCCAGACCAGCAATTCAAAGTTACCGAGGCAAAAGGCAATTTTTGCAACTGTCAAAACAACTGAGCGAGGCTTTAGAAACGTTGAGCCAGCGCGAAGGAGTGACGCTGTTTATGACAATGCTGGCAGCTTTTAAAACGTTGCTTTACCATTACGCCCAGCAAGAAGATATTGTTGTAGGTTCGCCGATCGCCAATCGCAACCGCAGTGAGATTGAAGCATTAATCGGGTTTTTTGTCAACAGTTTGGTGTTGCGGACAGATTTGTCGGGAAATCCAACTTTTCGGGAACTTTTAAACCGAGTCAAAGAGGTAGCATTAGGAGCTTACGCTCACCAAGATTTGCCGTTTGAGAAGTTAGTAGAAGAACTGCACCCCGATCGCGCGTTGAACCAAAATCCCTTATTTCAGGTGGCGTTTGCGCTGCAAAACGCGCCGGGGAATCAGTTAGAATTGCCAGAATTAACACTCAGCCCGCAGCAGTTAGATGTGGGTACAGCGCGGTTTGATTTGGAGTTTCATTTGTGGGAGCGATCGCCCAACAGTTCGGGAAGTAACCAATCGCCCAGCAATAAGCTGTGGGTTGATAGCTCGGAGGGTATCAGCGGCATGGTTATTTACAGCGCCGATTTATTTAATGAAGCTACGATTACGCGCTTGATCGGGCATTTTCAAGCCTTGTTAGAAAGCATTGTGACAAATCCCGAACAGCGAATTGCCAACTTGCAATATTTGAGCGCCCAAGAGCGCTATCATTTGTTAGTTGAATGCAACAATACTCAGGCAGATTATCCGCAAGATTTGTGCATCCATCAGCTATTTGAAATGCAGGCCGCTCGGACACCGGAGGCGGTGGCGCTGGTATTTGGAGATGAGCGAGTCACCTATCGAGAGCTAAATATCCGCAGCAACCAACTAGCACGTTATTTGCAAAAAAGGGGGGTTGGGGCGGAAGTTTTAGTCGGGCTTTGCTGCGGGCGATCGCTCGATCTGATCGTGGGGATGTTGGGTATCCTGAAAGCGGGAGGAGCTTACTTAATTTTAGATCCGAGCTATCCTGCTGAGCGATCGAGCTTTATGGTAAAAGATGCTCAAGTGTCAGTATTGCTTACCCGCCAGGGAATAAATTCCCTGTCTAATAGCGAAAGTCGTCTAAAGACGACTGAAGGAGGACAAGTTTCCAGTCGGCTTCAGCCGACTTCAGCTATGAGCCAGGGAATTTATTCCCTGGTGGATGATGGCGAAGTGCAAAATTTAGAAACACATTCAGATGATAAAATTCACCATCCAAGGGTTGTTTTTCTAGACACAGACTGGGAGATGATTTCCCAAGAAATCGCCGACAATCCCACCAACGCAGCCACAGTCGAAAATCTGGTTTACGCGATTTACACCTCCGGCTCCACGGGAAAGCCGAAAGGAGTTGAAATTGAACACGGGAGCTTGTTAAATCTCGTTTTTTGGCATCAAAGAGAGTTTGGGGTGTCAGCGGGCGATCGAGCAACGCAAATTGCTGCGATCGGCTTTGATGCTTGCGGGTGGGAAATTTGGCCTTATCTCGCCGCCGGGGCTAGCATCTACTTTCCAGAAGATGACATCAGGCGAGATCCTGAAAAACTGCAAAACTGGTTAGTATCAAAAGCCATCACCATTAGCTTTTTGCCAACACCTTTAGCCGAGAAAGTTTTGCTATTAGATTGGCCTCAAACAACAGCGCTGCGAATCTTGCTTGCAGGCGGCGAAAAACTGCAACAATATCCTTTAAAATCCCATCCATTTAAGCTAGTAAATAATTACGGCCCAACCGAAAACACCGTCGTCACAACTTCCGGTTATATTCCTGTAACAGAGCAAACAGACATCGCCCCGACAATTGGCCGTCCCATTGCTAACACTCAAATCTACATATTAGACAAATATTTGCAGCCGGTGGCGATCGGCGTTGTTGGCGAATTGTACATCGGCGGAAACGGACTCGCTCGCGGCTACCTCAACCGCCCAGATTTAACCGCACAAAGCTTTATTGTCAATCCTTTTAAACCAAATTCAGGAGAGCGAATTTACAAAACCGGCGACTTAGTGCGCTACAGAGGCGATCGCAACCTTGAATTTTTAGGACGCATTGACGAACAAGTAAAAATTCGCGGTTTCCGCATCGAATTAGGAGAAATCGAGACACTATTAACTCAACATCCGGCCGTGCAGCAAACTGTAGCAATAGCTTCGCAAGATGGACAGGGAGATAAACGTTTAGTAGCTTATATTGCCCTGAATGCAGAATATAGCGTTGCCCGCGAAAAAAACCAAATAATGCAATTGCAGGACGAACAGGTTTTGCAGTGGCAAATGCTCTACAATGAAACTTACAATCAACCTGCTGTTGAGTCAGATCCAACATTTAATATTGTCGGCTGGAATAGCAGTTATACTAATCAGCCAATCCCAGCACAACAGATGCGCGACTGGGCGAACAATCAAGCCGCCAAAATTTTAGCTTTGCAGCCTAGCCGAGTGTTAGAAATTGGCTGCGGCACAGGTTTGTTGCTGTTCCAAATTGCCTCTCGCTGCACTCAATATTGCGGAACAGACTTTTCACCTATTTCGCTCAACTATATTCGGCAGCACTTGGCAAATCAACAGTTAGCTAATGTAACGCTGCTGCAGAAAATGGCGACAGACTTTGAAGGAGTAGAGACAGCAGCTTTTGACGCAGTAATTCTCAACTCTGTTGTGCAATATTTCCCGAATATTGACTATCTGGTGCAGGTGCTAGAAGGTGCGGTGAAAGCAACTGCTCCCGGCGGCTTTATATTCATCGGAGATGTCCGCAGCTTGCCGTTGCTGGCAGCTTTCCACGCTTCGGTACAACTGTATCAAGCCGAACCTTCTCTCGCGGGCGAACAGTTGCAGCAGCGAGTACAAATGCAAATTTTTCAAGAAACAGAGTTAGTTATTGAACCAGAGTTTTTTAGTGCATTAAAGCAGCGCTTTCCGCAGATTGGTGGCGTAGAGATTCAATTGATTCGCGGTAGTTATCACAATGAGTTAACTGATTTTCGGTACAATGCTATTCTGCATATTGCGTCGGAAACAGCACGCCCCAAGTTATCGCAAAAAGGGGAGTGGGGCGCAGAAAAACGGCTGGATTGGTCGGCTGAAAATCAGAATCTGACTGTTACCAAGGTGCAACAAATATTATTGCAAAATCAACTCGATGTTTTAAGAATTGCTAATGTGCCTAATGCGCGGGTAATGGCAGCAGTTAAGGCGGCAGAATTGCTGTCTGTTGTCGATAAATTTCCAACAGCAGGTCAGTTGCAGAAAGCGGTGGAAAAAGTAGAGGATTTAGGAGTAGATCCAGAAGCGTGGTATGCTTTGGAAGTTCCGTATAATGTTAATATTAGTTGGTCTAATTCCGACAGTCAAGGGCGCTACGATGTAGTGTTTGCACGGGGCGAAACTAGAGATTTTGTGCCAAAAACCCGAAGCGATAACTTGCGTCCTTGGCGCTCTTATGCTAACAATCCCTTACAAGGTAAAGTAGCACGGAAATTAGTGCCACAGTTGCAGGCTTATCTAGCAGAAAAACTGCCGGAATATATGGTTCCGTCGGCTTTTGTGGTGCTGGAGTCGCTACCTGTGACGGCTAACGGAAAGGTCGATCGCCTCGCTTTGCCTGCACCGCAGCCGATTAAGTTAGAATGGGCTGGCGGTTATGTTGCGCCTCATACTTCTATTGAGGAAGTTTTAGTGAAAATTTGGGCTGAGGTTTTGGGGATAAAGCGAGTGGGTATCCGCGACAATTTCTTTGAATTAGGAGGCCATTCGCTGCTGGCGACTCAGCTTGTTTCTAGAGTGCGAGATGCTTTCGGGGTAGAGTTGCCTTTGCGAAGCGTTTTTGAAGCACCGACAATTGCAGAATTATCTAAAATTGTGGAGAGTTTAAAAGAGAGCGATGCTAATATTAAAGCTCCTGCTTTAGTGGCGATTTCTCGGGATAGTCGGCGGAGGAAGCTATCATCTTTTAATCAAGAAAGTAAATAAAAATTAGGGCGGTAGAACGGGTGCAATTTCGATAAATATGCAGCAAGAAACAGAAGTTTTCGTCTTCCCGGCATCCTTTGCCCAGCAGCGGCTGTGGTTCCTCAATCAATTAGCACCGGGCAATCCTTTCTACAATGTCTCAACAGCGCTCCGCTTAACAGGTTCCCTCAACTTCATTGCCTTAGAGCAAACCTTCAACGAAATTGTGCAGCGGCACGAAACTTTACGCACCACTTTTACGCTTTTGGAAGGCGAACTCGTACAAATTATTGCTCCAATTTTAACCGTATCTATCCCCACAATCGACTTACAAAATCTCTCGCCAACTCAGCAGGAAAATGCAGCGCTGCAACTCGCAACCGATGCAGCGCAATGCCCTTTCGATTTAGCCGCCGGGCCGTTATTCAAAGTAACGCTGTTACAACTGAGTGAAACAGAACATATATTGTTGCTGAATTTACATCATATTGTGGCTGATGGTTGGTCGATTGGAGTGCTAATTCGAGAGCTGGGAACGCTCTACACAGCATTTGTAAAAAATGGGCTCTCGCACTTACCAGCACTGCCCGTGCAGTACGCCGACTTTGCAGAATGGCAGCACCAATGGTTGCAGGGCGAAGTATTAGAAACCCAGTTAGCTTATTGGCGGCAGCAGTTAAACGGAATTACCACACTCAATCTACCAACAGACAGGCAAAGACCAGCGGTTCCATCCTACCTCGGCGCCAAACAATTTATAACACTATCACCTGCTTTGAGCGAGGCGCTAAAGTCATTGAGCCAGCAAGAAAGCGCGACTTTATTTATCACTCTACTAGCCGCTTTTCAAACTTTGCTGTACCGCTATACAGGGCAAGTAGATATTGCAATAGGAACGCCGATCGCCAATCGCAACCTGAGCGAAATAGAAGCATTAATCGGTTTTTTTGTCAACAGTTTAGTGCTGCGTGCAGATTTATCAGGAAATCCAACTTTTCGGGAACTATTGCATCGGGTAAAAAACGTCGCAATGGCAGCCTACGCCCACCAAGATTTGCCCTTCGAGAAGTTGGTTGAGGAATTGCACCCCGATCGCGAGTTGAGCCGCAACCCCCTATTTCAAGTTAGTTTCAGCCTGCAAAACACTCCTGTAGCAGCGCTAGAATTGCCGGGAATCGTTGGAGAGGCGATCGACTTTGACGCGGGAACCGCCAAGCTCGATTTAGAGTGCCACTTGTGGGAAAATGCAGGAAGTATTCAAGGGCAATTTGTCTACAGCACAGACTTATTTGATAGCGGCACAATTGCGCGGATGGCGGGACATTTCCAAACGCTGCTTGAAGCCATTGTTGCCAATCCCAAACAGCATCTCAGCGACTTGGCTTTGCTGACAGCGCCAGAATACCAGCAATTATTAATCGATTGGAATGACACTCAGAGAGATTATTCGCAAAACCAGTGTTTCCATCAGCTATTTGAAGAGCGAGTCGCGCGATCGCCCCATGCTGTAGCCGCCGTCTTTGAAAACCAGCAGTTAACCTACCGCCAACTCAACAGCCGAGCCAACCAACTTGCACGTTACTTGCAGCAATTGGGAGCAGCACCAGAAGTTTTAGTGGGCCTTTGTGTAGAACGTTCCTTAGATGCGATCGTCGGATTGCTAGGCATTATCAAAGCAGGCGCAGCCTACCTGCCTTTAGATCCAACTTATCCTCAAGAGTGGCTTAACTTCATGTTAGAAGATGCTCAGGTGTCGATTTTGGTAACTCAGCAGCACTTAGCCCAAAACTTGACGCAGCCGGAAAATTTCGGAGTTTTTTCAGTAGTGTGTTTGGACTCCGACAGAGAAATTATCGCCCGACAAAGCGCAGAAAATCCAACTACAAAAATCCTAACAGAAAACCTAGCCTACGTCATTTACACATCTGGTTCAACCGGAAAACCCAAAGGCGTTTTAATCGAACATCGGGGACTATACAACTTAGCCCTAGCTCAAATAGAAGCTTTTAACTTAAACTCAAATCACCGCATTTTGCAATTCGCATCCCTAAGTTTTGATGCCTCAATCTTTGAGATTGTCATGGCCTTAGGAACCGGAGCAACACTTTACTGTGCCAAGAAAGAATCTTTGTTGCCCGGACAAACATTAATCCAATTTTTGCAGGACAATGCTATTACCCACGCTACCCTCCCGCCCTCGCTGCTAGCTGTCCTTCCAAACGCCGAACTTCCCGCACTGCAAACAATCATCTGTGCTGGCGAATCCTGTTCCCCGGATATTGTTAAACGCTGGGCTTCTGGGCGGAGATTTTTTAACGCTTACGGCCCTACAGAAGCAACAGTCTGGTCAAGTTTTGCCGAAATTTGCGATTCCCTGCGGGATAGCTTCGCTTCACTCAAAAAACCGCCCATCGGCCGCCCAATAGCTAACACTCAACTCTATATTTTAGATAAAAATTTACAACCTGTACCCGTTGGAATTCCCGGTGAATTGTACATCGGCGGCAGCGGATTGGCGCGAGGCTACCTGAACCGCCCCGAATTAACCGCCCAGCGATTTATTGCTAATCCGTTTAGCCAGAAAGCAGGAGAACGAATTTATAAAACTGGTGACTTAGCTGGCTATTTTTCAGACGGCAATATAGAGTTTTTAGGCCGCACTGACGAACAGGTAAAAATTCGCGGTTATCGAATAGAATTGGGAGAAATTGAAGCGCTGCTGGTTCAGCATCCAGCAGTCAAAGAAACAGCGGCGGTTGCTGTGGATGATTTATCGGGCAACAAACGCCTAGTTGCTTATGTCGTCCCCAATCACCATCAGACGCTTAATCCCGGGGAAATGCGCAATTTCCTCAAACAACAACTGCCCAATTACATGATTCCTAGTGCTTTTGTGGCGATGGATTTTCTGCCCCTAACTCCCAATGGCAAAATTGACCGCCTGCGCCTACCTGCACCGGGAAATCTAACTAGCAATTCAATAGATAAAAGCTGCATTGCACCTCGCACGCCAACCGAGTCAACCCTCGCAAAAATTTGGGCCACAATCCTCAACACAGAGTGCGTTGGCATTCGCGATAACTTCTTCGATTTGGGTGGAGATTCCCTGCTGGCAATCCGCCTTATCAATGAGATTAACCAGCAATTTGAGCGCGAGTTGCCGCTATCTGCTCTTTTTTTAAATCCGACAATTGAAGGTTTAGCCGATTCGCTATATTCAGGAACAAATTCTCTGGAATGGTCGCCTTTAGTTGCAATTAAGCCTCGCGGTAAAAATCCCCCGTTCTTCTGCGTCCATCCCATCTTTGGCGTCGTGTTTCCTTATGTCGAGTTAGCATTTCAGCTAGGAGAAAATCAACCGTTTTACGGGCTGCAACCAAAGGGTATTGACGGCGAAAGTTCTCCGTTAACTAGCATTGAAGACATGGCGGCTGACTACATCGCAGCCTTGCGTACAGTTCAACCAAAAGGGCCTTATTTTTTAGGAGGCTGGTCTTTTGGAGGTTTGGTTGCTTTTGAGATGGCTCAACAGTTGCTCGCAGCGGGGGATGAAGTGGCTTTGCTTGCTGTGCTGGATACTTTAGCGCCGGTTTCTGCTAACAAACCTTCTTTTTGGGACGGTTGCAAGTTTATTCTGACTACGGTTTCTCGCTCTATCTGGCCTTTTGTAGTAGATTATTTTCGCTTGGTGGGTGCTGCGGAAAATGTTCAAAGTGGCGGTATTGCTGCCAAATTTCCGAAATTAAATAAGATGCTTAATTTGGCAGCTAATTTTTTGCATCGCTGGAATTGGAAACAGGCCGTTATGGTTAGCATCTTATCTCAGGAGTCAAAAGAACGGAGCTGGCGCGAGCTGGCAATTCCCTCAATGTTTACTGTATTTCAGGCTAATAGTCAAGCAACTCTCAGCTATCGACCGAAAATTTATCCGCAGCGAATTACTCTGTTTAGATCGAGGGAAAAGCTAAGCATGAATCATCAAGATCCGACTCTTGGATGGAGTGAATTAACGGCCCAAAAAGTAGAGGTAATTAGGGTTCCTGGGAATCACCTGACTATGTTGAGAAAGCCTAACGTTGAGGTGCTGGCTCAAAAGCTAAAGCATTGCTTGGAGAAGGAATTAAGTGATTGAGTGGCCCGCGTGCTGGTGTGCCGCAACCGGGCTTGATGTGCGAAAGCGCTATTAGTCATGAATCCGATCTTCATCTGCGTGAATCAGCGTCAATCCCTTGTCATCTGCGGTTAATACATTCTCTTTTTTTAACCGCAGATGAGGGCAGATAAACAAAGATTAACCCAGATGAGTTAGATCGATTCCGGTTGCACCCTCCATCCGCGATCGTTGAGTGATGACTGTTCTGAAATGCCTCAATCTAAAATCTAAAATTGCCCAATGGATTGCGCGATGCTGAAGATGATAGCACCCAAACCTGCTGCGATCGGAATTGTCACCAGCCAAGCCGAACCAATGGACAGCAAAGTTTGCAAGCGTACTGTTTTCCAAGCTTTGATCAGCCCGACTCCGACGACTGCACCGACTAAAGCGTGGGATGTGGAAACTGGCAAACCGAAGCGGGATGCTAGCAAGACTGTGGTGGCTGTGGCTAATTCCGCGCAAAATCCGCCACTGGGTTGGAGTTCGATGATCTTTTCGCCGACTGTGGCAATTACATTTTTGCCCCAGATGGCTAAACCGATGACTATTCCTGCACCTCCGAGGACTAAAATCCACAGGGGCACGCTGAAATCCCCTGAGGGAAAGGAACCTGTGCGCCGGATGTAGGCGATCGCAGCTAGGGGAGCAACTGCATTTCCTACGTCGTTGGAACCGTGGGAAAATGCTACAAAACAGGCGCTCAAGACTTGAAATCTCGCCATTTGTTGCTCGATGAGAGAGTGAGGGAGTTTCGGAGTTTCGGAGGGGGGGAGAGTGGGAGAGGGGGAGAGTGGGAGAGTGGGAGAGTTTGTGTTTGTACTTCTTCCTTCTTCCTTATTCCTGACATCCGTTACATCCGTTACATCCGTTACAGAATCCGTTGCCGAACTTCCTTCTTCCTTCTTCCTTCTTCCTTCTTCCTTCTCAACTGATTCTAATTTTTTCCAGCTATTGAGTGTGAGGACGATCGCCCCAATACTCCCGATCCCAATGACAATATCGTGAATTGGAAGATTCCAGCCAAATCGATCGTGCGCTAGGGCGATCGCCCCTGTCTGCACCAAAGCGACATTCACAACAGACGGCAGTACAATTATGCCAAATACGCTCAGCATTGCTGCACTCAGCCAAGGTATCCACTCGCGCAGTTGAGATAGAGGATCTGGCCGATCGAGAATCCAATACTTCACCCCACTGTAAAATAGCGCTGCTAAAGCACCGCTGGCGATCGGTGTCGCCACCCAAGTTAGGGAGATGGTGCCGATGGTTCCCCAATTAACCGCATTAATTCCGGCTGCAACACAGCTAAAACCCGCGATCGCGCCCACCACTGCATGGGATGAAGAAACCGGCAAACCTCGACTGGTAGCGATTTGCAGCCAGATCCCGCAAGCTATCAGCACTGACACCATCCCGATTAAAAATACTTGCGGCTGAGTAGAGAACACATCTGCATTCACAACTCCTGTTGCCAGAGTTTCGGAAACTCCTTGGCCGAACAGCACTGCGCCGGAAAATTCCAGTATGCCTGCAACAATTATTGCCTGCCGCAGCGTTAGCGCCTTCGAGCCTACGGATGTCCCCATCGAGTTAGCGACATCGTTTGCCCCCAAGTTGGCGGCGACGTACAAGGCCAGTGCAGCCATTGCCCCCAGTTGCAGAAATACGACCCCAGAGCTATCTAACATAGAAATTTTTTGACATAAAACGGGCATTTCGATATATGATAAGGGATTGTGAGTTTTGGTAAATCCCATGAAAGGCGCAGAAATAATCCGTTCTATCGAAACGGAAGAAATAAATAGAGTCAAGCAAGAACTTAATAAACAACTCCCCGAAATTTACGTGGGCGACACAGTGCGAGTCGGCGTGAAAATTAAAGAGGGTAACAAAGAACGGGTTCAGCCCTACGAAGGGACTGTGATTGCCATGCGCAACGGCGGGATTAATGAAACAATCACCGTCCGCCGCGTGTTTCAGGGCGTCGGAGTGGAACGGGTGTTTTTGATTCACTCGCCCCGCATCGCCACGATCCAAGTGATGCGCCGCGGGAAAGTCCGCAGAGCAAAACTGTACTACCTGCGCGATCGGGTGGGCAAAGCTACTCGCGTCAAACAGCGGTTCGATCGCTCCCTGTAGGAATGCACCCAGCTTCCCCTTGGTTCATGGTTCATGGGAAATTGAGAAATTTCAAAAAAAAGTTTTCCATTTAAGAGCGCACTGTGTTAAAATAGAAATCTAGAGGTTAAGCGAATTTCAGCAACCTCACCTGTGCGCTCTTAGTTCAGTTGGTAGAACGCAGGTCTCCAAAACCTGATGTCGGGGGTTCAAGTCCTCCAGGGCGCGCTGAATCACCAAACTTTAAATTCTGCCCGAAAGCGCCCGGACTATTGGCTGGCAACAGTCAAAACCGCAAACTTTCGGGTAGAATTAGTTTTTGTGGGCGGTTCGCAAAAAATGCCATCAACAAATGCTCGGTGTGGCTTTTCGATCGTCGGTTTCGGCGATCGGCATTTACGCCGTTGATTGGTTGGGCTTGTAAAAAAGTCGTGGCTTTAGATTAGAGATTTGGGACTTGGGCGTAAGTGGTTAGTGTCACAAAATCTGAGAGCCGCGGGCCACTCACACCATCTAAAATCTAAAACCTAAAATCTAAAATCGCAAGGGGGATTGAATCGTGGCGAAAAAAGACGAAGCTCAAGAAACTCAAGAAATAACGGCGCCTGGGTTTAACCCTGCGGGTTTTTTTAAGGAAACTAGAGAAGAACTCGACAAAGTGGTTTGGCCCAGCAGGCAGCAGCTAATCAGCGAGTCTTTGGCCGTGCTTTTGATGGTAATCCTCTCAGCAAGCCTGATCTATTTGGTGGATAATTTCTTTAACTGGGGCGCGGGAAAGGTGTTTGGGCCATGACTTTTGCATCAGAAGAATCTGAGTATTCCACAGAAGCGACGGGACAGGCAGCATCGCCAGAGGTGCCGGAGATTGATGCTCGCTGGTATGCTGTTCAAGTTGCCTCTGGCTGCGAAAAGCGCGTGAAGGCAAACTTGCAGCAGCGGATTCAAACTTTGGATGTTGCCGATCGCATCGTTCAAGTCGAAATTCCGCAAACTCCGGCGATCAAAGTCGGCAAAGACGGTTCCAGGCGGCAGTCAGATGAAAAAATCTTTCCCGGCTACGTACTCATCCGTATGTTTATGGACGAGGATACGTGGCAGGTGATCAAGAATACCCCGAATGTAATTAATTTTGTCGGGGCAGAGCAGAAACGCCGCTACGGGCGCGGCAGGGGTCACGTCAAACCGCTACCTCTGAGTCATTCGGAAGTAGAACGGATCTTCAGAAACGCTCAGGAATCAGAACCAGTTGTCAAAGTATCGATGTCTGCTGGAGACCACGTTGTGGTACTTTCCGGGCCGTTTAAGGATTTTGAAGGTGATGTGATTGAAGTTAGCCCGGAACGAAACAAGCTCAAAGTTTTACTCTCGATTTTTGGGCGCGATACGCCTGTAGAATTGGAGTTCAATCAGGTTCAGAAACAGAACTAACTAATGGCAAAGAAAGTTGTTGCAGTAATTAAGTTGGCGATTACGGCGGGAAAAGCCAACCCAGCTCCTCCGATCGGCCCAGCCCTGGGTCAGCACGGCGTCAACATTATGATGTTTTGCAAGGAGTACAATGCTAGAACCGCAGACCAAGCGGGTCTAGTTGTTCCGGTAGAAATTTCGGTTTTTGAAGACCGCAGTTTTACGTTTATTCTCAAAACTCCGCCGGCGTCGGTTTTGATTCAAAAAGCCGCTGGCATTGCTAAAGGTTCGGGAGAACCTAACCGCAAGCAAGTAGGGACGATTACACAGGCTCAGTTACGAGAAATCGCTGAAACCAAAATGCCTGACCTCAATGCTAATGATGTTGAGGCTGCTATGAAAATTGTGGCAGGAACGGCTAAAAATATGGGCGTGGCGATCGCGGATTAAAGGAAGAAGGAAGAAGGAAAAAGGAAGAAGGAAGAGTTTTCCTAGTCCAAGTTCCAAATTGCTAATCCAAAATTCCTGATTTTGAAGGTAAAATCTTCAATCTAAAATCCAAAATCCAAAATCCAAAATCGATCGATTCAGGGGGAGAAGCAAAGCTTCGCTAGGAATCGCAAATGTTTTAGATTTGAAATGACCAAAACGGCTCAATTCTAAAATCTAAAATCTAAAATCTAAAATCGACTAACCCCAAAAAACAACAATGGCAAAGAAAGTATCGCGAAGACTGCAAGAACTTCAAAAGAAAGTTGAAGAGAGACCTTATCTACCGCTGGAAGCTCTGCAACTTTTGAAAGAAACAGCAACCGCTAAGTTTGGCGAATCTGCTGAAGCTCACATCCGTTTGGGAATTGACCCGAAATATACTGACCAACAGTTGCGGACAACTGTATCGCTACCAAAAGGAACTGGTCAAGTAGTCAGAATTGCGGTGATTGCTAAGGGCGAAAAAGTTAAAGAAGCTCTGAATGCCGGCGCGGATATTGCTGGTTCGGAAGAGTTGATCGATGAAATTCAGAAGGGCATGATGGACTTCGATTGCCTGATTGCTACCCCAGACGTGATGCCGTTGGTAGCAAAATTGGGTCGATTGTTGGGCCCGCGCGGTTTGATGCCTTCTCCGAAAGGTGGCACGGTGACGACTGACATTGCTCAGGCGATCAACGAGTTTAAAGGTGGTAAACTAGAATTCCGTGCCGATCGAACTGGCATCGTTCATGTTATGTTTGGCAAGGCAGCTTTCTCAGCGGAAGATTTGCTGGTCAACCTTCATGCTTTGCAAGAAACTGTTGACCGCAACCGTCCTTCTGGTGCAAAAGGTCGCTACTGGCGCAGTTTGTACGTATCCGCAACAATGGGCCCGTCGATCGAAGTCGATATCAGTGCTCTGCGCGATACCAAACTTGATGCTGCGTAGAAAGAATTAAGCAGAAGGCAGAAGGTAAAAGACAGCTTCGGCTGTCTGTGTAAATCTCTCACAAGATTTGCGTCATAGCCTTGCTATGTCTGCCTTCTAGTGATAGCCTAATCAAAAATCAATAAGCTGAAGACCGCAGGTGCCGACCGCTTAATTTCCTGCCGAGGCTGAAGAAATAAAAACTCAAGACTCAAAGATTAGAAATTTTCTATTTTTAATTCTGACTTGTTAATTTTTAATTCTCTGCCCCGGCTCGAAGGTCGGGGTTTTTGACGGGCAGTTTTCGATCCTAAAAGGAGGTGAAATAAGTATGGGCAAAACTTTAGCGGTAAAAAATGAGATTATTGCAGACCTCAAGCAAACCTTGAGCGAATCTCAATTGGCGATCGTGATTGACTACACGGGCTTAACTGTTGCTGAAATCACAGATTTGCGTCGGCGTTTGCGTCCGAAAGGCAGCAGTTGCCAAGTGGCAAAAAACACGCTGATGCGAATTGCGGTTGAAGGCAACGAAACCTGGCAGCCGATACAGGAATTGCTGACTGGTACGTCGGCGTTTGTGTTCGTGCAAGAAGATATTGGCGGCGCGATTAAAGCTTACCAAGAATTCCAAAAAGTCTCTAAGAAGACTGAACTTCGCGGCGGCGTGATGGAAGGACGGGTGCTGAAAGAAGCTGATGTTAAAGCATTAGCGGATCTGCCGTCCAAAGAACAACTCATGGCTCAAATTGCTGGCGCTATTAACGGTGTCGCAACCAAGTTGGCTGTGGGTATCAATCAAGTTCCTACTTCGATCGCTCGCGGTCTTAAAGCTTATGCTGAAAAAGACGGCGATTCAGCAGAAGTAGCAGCAGAAGCACAACCAGAAGCGCAACCAGAAGCAGAAGCAGAAAGCGCATCTGTGTAAGTCATTAGTAATTAGTCGTGAGTCATAAGTCGTTAGTTTTGAGAAACAAACTGATAACTGGAGACGAGAAACTAATAATTAATGACCAATCGAAAATCTCAAAGTCCAAATCTACAATCGAACTAGGAGTTCCAAAAATGTCTACAGCAACTGATGAAATCTTGGATAAACTTAAGTCTCTGACTTTGCTCGAAGCTTCTGAATTGGTCAAGCAAATTGAAGAAGCTTTCGGCGTCAGCGCTGCTGCTCCTGTAGGCGGCATGATGATGATGCCTGGTACGGGTGGTGGTGCTGGTCCTGAACCCGTAGAAGAGCAAACCGAGTTTACTGTCATGCTCGAAGAAGTTCCTGCTGACAAGAAAATTGCAATCCTGAAGGAAGTCCGCGCAATTACTGGTCTGGGTCTGAAGGAAGCGAAAGACTTGGTAGAAGCCGCACCGAAGGCAGTTAAGGAAGCTATTGCTAAGGACGCTGCTGAAGAATTGAAGAAGCAGCTTGAAGCTGTGGGCGCAAAGATTTCTATCAAGTAGTCAGAGAATGTAGTTGATATCTATTCCGGTAACACCGGAATGATGGTTGACTGTTGACTGTTCCCTAAACGGAACTCCCCCGCATACGGGGGAAGTTCCGGTTAAGCTGTTGGGACAGTTCCTCCGTCAATCACGTGTTCTGTACCGGTAATAGACGCTGCGCGCGGTGATGCCAAAAACGCGATCAGATTTGCCACTTCAGCCGGTGTTGATGGTCGCCCGAGTGGAATGCCACCCAGCGATTCCATAATGATCCGCTTGCCTCCTTCGTAATCGGTGCCTGCTTGTTGGGCAAGGCGTTCGGCTAAAGCCACGGATGCCTCGGTTTCTACCCATCCCGGAGACACGCGCAAGACTCGTACACCTTTTGGCGCGACTTCTTTAGACAAGCTTTTGCTGTAGGTTGAAAGCGCGGCTTTGGCTGCCGCATAAGCAGTGGTTGAGTCCGGCAGGGGAAGCTGGTGTTGAATTGATGTGACATGGATAATTACCCCCTCCCCTTGCGTCACCATTCCGGGCAGTAGGGCGCGGTCTAGGCGTACTGCGGGAAAAAGGTTGAGATTCAATTCCTGTTGCCATTCTCGATCGTCGAGTGCCGCAAAACCGCCAGCCGGTGCTGATGAACCACCCAACACATGAACGATGATATCTACGCCACCAAGACGTTCGTTAACGGCGTCCACCACAGCGTTACATCCCTCTAGGGTCGTCAGATCGGCGGAGATAAACAGTTTTTCTGGAAAGGAGCGAGGGCGGACTCGTGCCGCAGTCAGCACACTGGCTCCACAATCTTGAAAGAGAGTGACAACGGCTCCACCAATTCCTTTGGTGCCAGCAGTAACCAATACTCGTTTCCCGTTCAGTTCTAAATTCATAGACATCAGTTAATCTCCAGAGATTGGATTTTGCCACTTTTAAGTTGAAAAGAGTGACGGAGTTGTATCGGACTGCCGGGAAAATTCCCGGTGATTTTGGCAACGACTGTCACAGACTCTCCCACTTGAGCGGTGCTAATTGGCTCTGTACAATATTCAAATTTTTTCCGCGACTCCTGAAGCCACGACTGAATCGCTCCATGCCCTCGATGAGTCTTGCCTTCGTCAAACACTACGGCATCCTGCGTGAAACAATCCGTTATCCGGGTAGTGTCTGTGCCGTTACAGGTGACGAAATAGGTGCCGATCGATTCAGCCAGTTGCAGATTCATTTTTGTTTCTCTTGCTGGAAAGTTGCTGTACAAGAATTCTCTGCTTAGACTTGCAAATAATCAAGAACGCACGAAAAAGTAAGTTGCACACCTATGAGAAAGGTTTACACCCCCTCGACGGCAGCGGCAGATGTCGCAGAAGTGATACGGTTGCTGGAAGGGCGCTGGAAGCTGGTCATCCTCTTTCATTTGTTCGACGGCAAAGTGCAGCGCTATTCTGATTTCGAGAAACTTATTCCGGGCATCTCCCAAAAGATGCTGTCCCAGCAATTAAAGACGCTGGAAGCTGACGGGATTGTGATCCGAAAGATCTATCCGCAGGTACCGCCTAAGGTTGAATATAGGCTGACCGCGTGGGGACAGGCTTTGTGCCCTGCTCTGGATGCACTTCTGAATTGGGCGGAGCAGAAGGGTCGTTTCGAGGACTCAGCTTAACAAAACATTGCACTAGACATCTCCAGAAATTCTAAATTTTGAACGATATTATTAGGGTTTCAGCCCTGTTTTTCGTAATTATTGGAGATGTCTACTGGGCAAATCGGTGAACGTGGCGTTAGACCGCCAGGTCTCAATTAGGACGGTCGCTTGAAGTTACTTGCAGGGCATTCAAAATTAAAATCGCTAAGCATGAGTAGCTGTAACGACGATTTGTAACAACAATTAGTTAGTGCAGCCGTCGTTTAATCGGAACTTACCCCCTGCGGGGTAGTTCCGCCTAAATTTAATCGCGCGATAGTTACATCTCTCGCGCGATTAATTATTTTTTGCGCTAGGGAAACGGCACGGTGCGGTGACCTCTTAGATTTTAGAGGCGGCTTCCATTTGCCGCACTACTGTTAAAGCTGAATAGGAAACACCGGCAGTGCCTTCTCCGGGATGGGTGGAGTCGCCTACTAACCACAAGTTTTTAATTGGTGTGCGGTTGGCAAATCCGAAGGGGCCGAAGGTTGGTATTCGCTGCCCGATGCCGCCGACAACTCCTTTATCTCTCGCTGTGTAGCGGGCAAAGGTGCGGGGGGTGGCGGCTTCTTGGTGTACGATCGACTCTGGCGTCAAATTGAAATATTCGCTCAAACGGGCGATCGCCCCTGCGGTATATTTTTCCTTCAATCCTTCATAATCAACCGAATTCCACCACATTCGAGTATCAGTAAATGACGAAGCGATAATTGTCGCCATTCCCTCCGGCGCTCGGCCATCTCCCGGATGGCTGACAGAAACAAATAATGAATTATTCTCCCCTATCTCGCCTTCGTAATCGTAGAGAAACTGAAGGTGGGGCGGACAATTTTCCGGAATTGCGCTTTCATGCACCCCCAAATATATCACGAAAGCACCGGATGCGGGCGGCAATTTATCAACTCGATATTTGTAGCCTGCCATTTGATTTGGGAGTTGGTTTGTTGTCTCTGAAGTCTCTGATTTAACCGATAAATTATCTGTTAAATTTTCGACAATCGGCTCGCCTGACAACAATTTTACTAAATTTTGCGCGGTCACGTTGGCAACAATGCGATCGGCGGTTTCTGTCCAAACTTCGCCAGTTTTTTGATTGCGAATCACTGTACCGGTGGCTTTGCCGTTGGCGCTGACAATGCTTTCAACTGTGTGCCGCAATAAGACTTTGCCACCGTCTCGTTCGATCGCCCCTACGAGTCGATCGCTCAACACCTGCATACTTCCTTGTAGATGATACAATCCCTGCGGCGTTTGCGAAACTCCTAAAGCCGTCGCCGCGTAAAGTAGCGCTGTTTCTTCGGTATCAACTTGAGAATACAATTTTAACTGCAAATCCAGAAAAGTTTTCAAGCGCAAATTGTCGCCCAACCCACAAAGCCGCACAGCATCTCCCACTGTCATAAAAGTGAAAGGCAAAGTAATTAGAGTATCGGGGCGAACTGCTTGAATTAATTGCCAGAAATCCCATAAGTTTCTGGGCGGTAAAACTGGATCGCGCCCTTGAAATTTCCAGCTAGCTTTGAACAATGCAGACAATAATTGCCAAAAAGGTTCGCTTCCAGGAAACTGCCGCTGCCTTTCTTGCTGCCACTTTTGCGGATCTCGCCACACGCTAATCGGTGCGGTTTCTCCCGGCAAAAACACCGCACAAGCCGGATCGCAGGGTGTCGCGGCGGGAAGTTCTATGTCTAATTCTGAAAAAATTCGGTGGTGAATGCCTCCGGGTTCCAATCCTGCAACCTGCGTGGCGCCGACATCGAAGGTAAAGCCTTTGCGTTTGAAGGTGGAAGCGCATCCTCCCGGGACGATCGCCTGGTCTAAGACTAGCACTTTGTATCCTCTGCGGGCTAGCAGGGCGGCTGCTGTGAGTCCGCCGATTCCGCCTCCAATTACCGTGACGCGGCCCTTAGTGTCTGCTGGATTGGATTTGCTAAAAGGGGTAGGAGCGATCGTCATAATTTATTTATTGTAATATTTCTTAATACTATTATCATATATTACAAAAAAAAGCTTCGACAGGTTTCAATCTGTATGTGGAGTGCGAGTTCGGACTGGCAAGGGTGAAACATTTGGGCATAAAATCAAAGGTTGGAAACATGAATTGTCGCGCCTTGGCTTACACCCTACATCTCGCGAGATCGTAGGAGATGATTAGTTGGAGATGTCTTTTGTACTTTTCACCTGCTATACTGAGCCGATCGCACATCACTTGCATGGCTTTTGAGAGCAAGCCCTTCCTTAGAATAGATACTTTTGCAAAATCAGGTGTAGTTCAGCTTAATTAATTTTAAAATAAGGTTGAATCTAATGAGTTTGAATACTTGTGAAATTTGCGGCAATTCGCAAGATAACACCATTTATAAAATCGAACCCATTCAAGAATTTCCGGGTTTAAATAACAACCCATTTGAGTATATTGAATGCAGTGAATGCGGTTGCTTGCAAATAGTGAACGTTCCCCAAGACTTGTCACAATATTATTCATTTAACTATTACTCTTTACAAAGCCCTAACGTTAAAGAAACCAAGGGCTTGTTTAGATTTATGAAGCGTAAAAGAGCAGAAAATTACCTGGGTAACAAAAACTTGTTGGGAGAACTTTTATCAAAGATATACGGACTTCCTTATTATTTTGACTGGCTGATCGAGGTCAATGTGACATTGGAATCGAAAATATTAGATGTTGGTTGCGGTACGGGGGATCTTTTGCTGCGTCTAGCTGAAGAAGGTTTTTTTAACCTTACAGGACTCGATCCTTTGATTGAAGGTGATATTTTATATAAAAATGGTGTCAAGATTCTTAAAAAAGAAATAGCGGAACTAGAAGATCGGTTTGATTTGATTATGCTGCATCATTCTTTTGAGCATATACCCCAACCGAAGGAAGTTCTAAAAAATATATGGCGACTGCTAAAACACGATCGGTATGCTTTGATTAGAATTCCTGTTACCTCAACTTATGCGTGGCGAGAATATGGTGTCAAATGGGGTCAAATTGAGCCTCCGATTCACTTGTTTTTACACACTCCGAAAAGTATGAAATTACTAGCAAATGAGGTGGGATTTCAAATAAAAGATATTGTGTTTGACTCGTGGGAGTTACAATTTCTCTGCGGTAGAGAGTTTTCTGATTTTTCCGATCTTGAGCTTAAAGAATTTAAACTAAAAGCTGAGGAATTAAATAAAAATAATGACGGCGATCAGGCTGCTTTTTATTTGTACAAACCATGAAATAATCGATCGCGCTCGCGCGCGATCGATTTCTCTGCTGATTTAGAATCAGGGACGCCGCCACTTGTTGAGATAAGCTTCGCCAATCCCAGCCACAGCCTGCATTTGACCTAGCTGTTCCCGTAAAGCTTTGATGGTTTTTAGCTGTTCTTGAGACTGTTGCTGCAAAGCGTCGTAATTTCGCTGTATGGCCGCACTCTGGCTCAATTGATTTTCTAGAGATTGCAACTTGGTTAGTTGAACTTGGAATTCTCCGATCGCACTTGACTTTTCGGCTAACTGGTGCTGCAAAGATTCGTAACTCGACTGGGACACGGTTTGCTGCAATTGCTGTCCCAAAGTTTGCTTTTCGGTAGCTAATTGCTGCTGCAAGGATTCCAGAGAACTTTCTCTTTCGGCGACTTGCTGCTGCAAAGATTCCAAAGCACTCGATTTTTCTGCTAGCTGTTGCTGAAACTCGTGTTCCCGGTGTTCTCTTTCGGCGACTTGCTGCTGCAAAGATTCCAGAGCACTGGATTTTTCTGCTAGCTGTTGCTGAAGCTCGTGTTCCCGGTGTTCTTTTTCGGCGACTTGCTGCTGTAAAGAAGCGATCGAACTTTCGCGTTCAGTCAACTGTTGCTGTAAACTTTCGTAACTTGAATTAGGTACATTTTCCTGCAATTGGCTTTCGAGATTTTGCTTTTCGGCGACTTGCTGCTGCAAAGAAGCGATCGAACTTTCGCGTTCAGTCAACTGTTGCTGTAAACTTTCGTAACTTGACTTCGGTACAGTTTCCTGCAATTGGCTTTCTAGATTTTGTTTTTCGGTGGCCAATTGCTGCTGCAAAGAAGCGATCGAACTTTCGCGTTCAGTCAACTGCTGCTGTAAACTTTCGTAACTTTCTTGCAGTGGATTTGGCTTTACACTCACCGAGTCCGATAGAGTTTCTGCCGTTACAGCGTCATTAAATTCGCTTTCTTCGGCTGTTTCCCCTTGCAAGTGGGCCGCCTCTACCTCCGTTTCTTCACCTTTTTTCCAAGTGACAGTAACTTCCGTCTTGTCCTTAGAAATATCCAGAGCGCCTTGTGCCAAGCGTTCTAGGAGTTCCGACCTTGATATTCCGAGCTTTCGAGCGATCGTGTTTAATCGATCGGCACTAGAAGAAGTCAGCGAAAGTCCGACTTTGACTTTACTTTCTGAATTGGAACTAACTACATTGCGATTTTTTTTGACCATTGGCATTTTCCTCATGCCAACCTACACTTATTAGTGTAGTGGCTGAAGCTTGTATTAAAATTAATTCTTGTTACTTACCAATTGTGCCAGCTTCCGTTCCCAATTGAACAAAAATCCGTGAATATACTCTTCAGTCCATTCCTCGCCGTAGAACCGCTTAAACATTCCCTGGCCCGGGCTTTTTTCGGCACGATACCGCAGGCAGCATTGTTGAGCTTGTTAGATATTATCTAAGTTTGCGCCCGATGTCACCAGTTCGGCGCGATCGACCAAATCGAAATCAGCGGCTAGATAGTCTTTGAACGCTGCAAAAACGCGAGTTTCCACAACTTCCGTTTCGTTGGGGCGAGCCCACAGAAACGCCGACGAGAAAAACTGCTTAGCTTCCTCTGGAAAGTCGCCACCCCAGGGAAGGTGCGGTTGATGAGTTTGAAAAATTTGTTCGATCGGTCCAGTATACTTAGCCTGGTAGTCAGCGTCGCCGCCAAACAGAGGCTGCATATCCAGAGCAATTAAATGACCACCCGGCAGCGTCACCAAATCCGCGCCAAAAAACGGCAAATCAAAGTTAAGATGCCGGAAGATCGCAAAACTGAGAAGTTGCAAGCTGCTGTCGCCTTGAAGGTGAGCCGCGCGAAGTTGCCGCAGTTTCGGGGATGCAAAAGCGTAACAGGTAGTTACGATCTGCTGAGTTGGTTTTTTCCTTTTGGCGACTGTAGCTTCCTTGAGTTTAAACCCTTCTAGAATCGGGTAATACTGTAAGTCTAACCGATTTTTAATCTGAGCGATCGTCGCATAGAAAAAAGGCTTATCAAGAGTGATATCGATTTTATATTTGAGATTTAACCTCCTCAATCCACAGGTTGATAGTAAAAAATAAAGTTTTTTTCCTGTTTATTTTAGATTTTAGATGGGAAATTTTACCTACTAAATCGAGATGTTTGTAGCCAGGACTAAAGTTTTTACGGCAAACTTGTTTTTTTGAAAAATATATGTAAACTTAGCGGTGATCGCGAACTCGCGGTTACAGCTAAAGGCACAGCATCTTCAAACAAAAAAAATTTTTAAAATTTATCAGCCAATTCGTGACCGAAATAACTGCTAAACAATCCCGAAGCCGCGTCTCTGTCTGCACTGTACTGGCTGCAATTTTTTGTACTTTTAACGATGCGCTGGATATTTTCTGGGTAGTCAGCGGTTGTGCTGCTCGCAGCCTTTTCTAGTACAAATTGATAGTGTTTATAAGCTGTATATACCCGGTTTTATCCAGTTTGAGCATCAGTTTTAGCGAAGCACAGCAAGTATCTATAAAAATAGTGATTGACCTCATAAAAATTGATTTATAAATTTTGGCTCAAATCGTGGTACTTATCGCGGAGCGATTCTAGATGTTGAATGTATTTTGCTATATAAGCCTCATCTCTAAATAGTGGCTGAAAGTCGAGAAAAACCCAAATTTTCTTCTTGCCGAAATACAAGAGGTCAATTCCCAACAGCGGCAAATCGTAATTGTGACTCGGATAAATCACGCAATTAAAAACTTGAGCAGATGCACCCGCATCGATGTAAGTGTAGCGGCTTTTCGCAATTGCGGGCATTCGTAACACCAACTGCGGATAGTATATGGGGTTTTCCCGCGCTCGCTGTGACTTCCAACCCGGAGGGAATGGGCGACTTTGCAAATCAAAGCTGTGAAATACCTCTTGGCTAGGTATTGCCGAAAAGGCTGGTACATGGCAAATTAATTCAGATGCCAAAACTCTTGCGATCGTCAAGGATGCCGATCGCGCTTGTCTCGTTTATTAGAAACAAAGTAACAATCCGTAATATTGTGAGGGCGATCGGGCTAATCTAGGAGCGGGTTTAAGAGTTTAAGGGCAGCTACCAATGTCTGCTTGAGGTTGTAAGCCACTGTTTTACAGCGAAGCTTCCAAAGTCGCACCTGCAACCCGATGATCTCGATCTTTTGCCAAATAGCTCACAGCAGCGCGAGCTTGAGGATTGTCAAATTTGCTCAGCGCGCGAGCAACTCGCAGCCGAATTCCCCAGTAATCCGAGCTTACTAGAGGTAATAATTGCTGCAATGCCTCTTCTTGCTTCACAGTATTTGCCAGCAGACCAAATCCGTCAATTGCAGCTTCCTGAACTGCTAAATCTTCGCCGCCAAGACCGATCGCACAAATTTCAAATACTGCATCAGGACACTGCATTTCGTACAGCGGAGCCATAATGCTGCGGCGGACTAGCCAATTGTCATCGCGGCGAAAAGCTTCGACTAAATGAGAAATTGCCTCGGTTCCGAACCTTGACAAAGAGTTAGCGGCTTCGGCGCGCACGTTCGGATCGCGATCGAACTGCATCATTTTTAACAGTGCCGCAAAAGCTTCCGCAGTTTGAATCTGCCGCAATCCCATCGCCACGAACGATCGCACCATAAACTCGCGATCGTCCACTTTGCTCAGCAACATCGGTAGCGCCACCGCAGAATCGCACTTTCTCAGAGCCGTTACCCCCCGCAGCCTGTCTTGAGAATCCGAACTTTGCAGCGCTGCTTGGATTTCGCTAATTTCCATAAGCCAATTATAAATTTTTGTTACGTTTCTTTACGATTTTAGCAATTATTCCCGGATTTTGGGCAGATTTAAAAAAAAATCACTGTTGAATAAGAAGTTTTGTGGGTATTTAAGCGAAGTTTTGTATTAGTAATGAAGGCAATCAGTACCCTATTTATTTGAGTATGCGGAGGCATAATTTATTTTTTTAAATAGGTTTTTACAGCAGATTTTTTACAAGCAGCGGCTTGGGCGCCGTGCACAATATAATCATTTTTAACCCCTATTTTTGGAGGTAAAAGCGCAATTGAAAACCCTAATTTTCGCGCGCATAAAACCCCAAATGATTGGAAATTGGACGTTCCTGCATGGGAATTTTATTCTGAATCGGAGCATTCAACAGTTTCGCTCCTGACGGCGATGCTACTGCAAAACTTACGGACCCGCCGCCATCTAAATTTAGCACTGTCTCGGCTTTCAACTGCATCGAAATATCAGTTATTTCGCTCAATTTCAGCCCTTCACTGTAAAGCCTCTGCTTGCCGTCTACCAGAATTAACCACAACTTGTCGCCTGTTTTGTCGATCGCCGCCACTGCACGGGGATAGGGTTTATCCTGTTTGCGTTCTTCCTGACTTTGTGCTACGGGTTTGCCATTTTTCACCAGCAAAGTATCTCCCGCAACTGCATAGGCTGTCCCCGCAGGACAAGTGCCGTTTTCGATTATTTGAACACGGTTTTTGGCATCAAAACAAAGGGCGGGAAAGCCAGGATTTGGTTGAGAATAAGCTTGGCTTTTGGCAATGGCGTGTCCGACATTATTTACTCGATCGCCACTGCGGGGATAGTAATCCCAAGGTGCTTCCTCGATGCAGGGATAAAAAAAATTGCCGTTGACTGCTAATTGCAATTTAAATTCTTTCAGGAATTGAGTAGTCGTGCGGGCATTGGTTTCTGTTAAATCGGGTGTTGGGTTTCCGGGAGTGACAAAAATTCCTATTCCCGGCGCTTTTAGGTCGATGCTAAGAATGTGAATTAGGGTGGGACGCGGATTAGTCCGAAATTCCCTGCGGTAGCCTATTCCTTGAAAGAGCGATCGGGCTTCGTTTGTTTGTTGCGGACGCAAAAAGTAGGGAATGTTGTAGATTAGTATTGGTGCGAGCAATATTCCGATACCGAGAATATGCCAAATTTGTTTGATCGTGGGTCGATAAGTCATACCATTTTAGATTTTAGATAGGGGACGGGAACGCTGACATATTTATATATTTTCAAGCATCCTATACTAATGTGAACAATTATAATTTTAATAATTTTAGCAATCAAATTTTACGAAATCGATCGTTCCAAGGACAAGTTCTTAACGGTGCTGATTTCAGCGGTGCGGATGTTCGAGGCTGCAATTTTAGAAATGCTCAGTTAGCGGGTGCGAATTTTATCGGTGCGAAAATCGGGCTTTCTCGGCGACAGATAGCTGTTTTGAGTGCTGGGGCGATCGCGATTTGTTTGGTTGTGGGCGATGTTCTGACTCGACTGATTTTGGGAACTCAAGGACAAGTACCGGGCTCTCGCAGTTGGCCTTTTGTTCTGTTGCTGTACGGGGTTTTTAGCGCTGCTGGTTTCGCTGCGGCGATCGCCAGCAAACAGCCAAAAACCTCAAAAGCGGGTAGATTGGCACGAACAATTTCTGCTATTCTATCAGGAGCTTTGTTGGGATTTTTCTATGCTGGCACTGCAACTAATAATAATTCCCAGGCTGCTATTGCTGGAATGGCGATCGGCGGGGTGTTAATGTTTTTTGTGAGTTCCCGGATTCGTAGCCAATTTGCACAGGTGGCGATCGCATCGGCTGGAAGTGTGGCGACTTACGCAGCGGCTTTTTTGTTCAGTGCAACGGCGAGCGCTTTTCTGAGCACTCACAAACTGTTTTGGGGTATGTGTTTCGGTTTGCTGTCGCTGCTTTATCTTTGGTTTGCGTTTGTGTCTTTCTCGGCTATTGTTCGAGAGATTGGAAATGCTGAGGGTACTTCGTTCAGAGGGGCAAATCTCGCTGATGCTAAGTTCGATATAAATTACCTCTATCTAAAATCTAAAATTTAAAATCTAAAATTACCCTACTGATATTCAAACAGCAATTGAGCCAGAAAGCGACGCTTTGCTGCAAACGGTGAGGGAGCAAATGGCCCTCGCAACTTTCAATCCCAACGACAGCGAACTGCTCAAAAAGATGGTCGAATATATGGGAGATTCGCAGGGAATGGTGAGGCTGAGTTTAGCCGAAACTCTCGGCTCAATTGGCAAACCTGCAACTTTTTTTTTGCTGGAAGCTCTAGCACATCACCGCAACCCTGTCGTGCGTACAGTCTCTGCTAAAACGCTGACTCTGATTTGCGATGCGATCGCCCGAACCACGCTGCTAGAAGCTTTTTTACACGATGAGGATCGAGTCGGGGGAGGAAGAGTGCGATTAAAGACAAAGCCTGCGGTTTCCAACCGGGTCTACACAGACAAAACCCACTTGGAGTGCGTTAAAGAATTTTTACTCGATCGGGCCTTGACATTATCCTCTCAAAATGAGAGAATAAGCAAAACTTCGCTAAAGAATTTTTACTCGATCGGCTCTTGACATTATCCTCTCATTTTGGGCGTTGCTAATTCACGGTATGAAGAATCAACTTTTCGCTTGATGTTACAAAAGTCACCATACTTGGCTTATAGCAATTGGGAAATATTGAATTCATACCTGTATTCAGCAACGCCTCATTTTGAAAGGATAAGCAAAACTTCGCTGCAAAATTACAGAGGCAACCTATGCAAAACTCCAAAATACAAAAACCAACAACTCATGAATCTAATATCGATCCGCAACCTCCGTAAAGAGGCTGCCCAGTACCCCGATGTCAAAAATCAAATTGATAGCTGGAACGCAACTGTAAAGCAAGCAGAATGGCAGAATTTGGAGGATGTTCGCAAGATTTACCGGGATGCCGAAGCAGTAGGAAACTTCACAGTCTTTAATATCAAAGGCAACGAATATCGCCTGATTGTCGGCATCAACTACGAGGAGCAAACTATTTTCTATAAATATTTCCTAACCCACGCTGAATACGACAAAGACAAATGGAAAAATGATCCTTACTTTTGACCGAGCAACTTATAGCAACTTGCTTGCAGAAATTGCTCCTAGGGCGATCGAAACCGAAGAGGAATACGATCGCCTCCTGGCTGTGGCAGAACGGCTAACGTTCGCTAAAAACCTCACTCCAGAGGAGAGAGCTTTATACAAGTTGTTAGTCACGCTGATTGAAGTTTATGAGACGGAAAATTATCCGATCGACAAATCCGAGCCTCATGAGATTTTGCAACACATCATGGAATCCAGCGGCACCCGTCAAGCGGACTTGGTAGGTATCATTGGATCGAGCGGCGTGGTGTCTGAGGTTGTGAATGGGAAAAGAGCGATTAGCAAGGCACAAGCTAAGGCACTAGGCGATTATTTTAAAATTTCACCTAGCTTGTTTATTTAATTTGGAAATTGGGCATTGGGAATAGGGCACGGGTTATTGGTGATTAGAAAAACTACTAACCAGTAACCACTAACTATTACCCATGCCCGATGCCCGATGCCCATGCCAGAGGCATCTGACCCTAGAAAAGCGATCGCCCTTGATTTTTCTAAAAGAATTCAAGGGCGATCGCTCTAATCAAAGTATTTATCTCATATCAGAGATTTTTTTTGCAAGCTGTTTTTTTTTCTTGAACAGCTTGTTTAACGGAGAGGGAGGGATTCGAACCCTCGTTAAGTTGCCCTAAACACACTTTCCAGGCGTGCGCCTTCAACCGCTCGGCCACCTCTCCAGGGCTAAATTAATTCATTTAGCCACAGCTAAACTATCTTAGCAGAACAAATCTGATTTGGGAAGGGGTAACGGCATAAATTTGCTGTTTAATGTGGGTAGGGTGTCAAACGGGCAGGCCGGATTCTCCTCCCTGTGTCGCAAACCCTTTCATCTAAAGGATTTTGCCCCGCAAACCCCAATCTAAAATCTAAAATCTAAAATCTAAAATTCCATGACTGACTCTTACACAATTAAAATTCATAACAGACAGACAGGCGATCGCCACACCGTGCGAGTACCCGAAGACCGCTACATCCTCCAAAGCGCCGAAAACCAAGGAGTAGAATTGCCATTTTCCTGCCGCAACGGCGCTTGTACAGCCTGTGCGGTGCGCGTCAAGTCGGGGGAACTGCACCAGCCAGAAGCAATGGGGCTTTCGGTGGAACTGCAAAAAGAAGGTTATGCCCTGCTGTGCGTCAGCTATCCCCGTTCCAACATCGAGGTAGAGACGCAAGACGAAGACGAAGTGTACGAACTGCAATTCGGCCGCTACTTCGGCAAAGGTAAAGTTAAAGCCGGTTTGCCGTTGGATGAAGAATAAGGCAATTTGATAAATTATCAACTACCAATTATCCATGCTTTATCGGTTATTTGCGATCGCCCTTTGTCTGTTGTTAGCTAGCTGCCAAAAGCCAGAAATGCCCCAAGGTACGATCGCCAAAGTAGAAAGGGCCATCAGCGGCCAAACAATCGAAGTTATCAGTACAGCCGACAAAATAGCCTTATTAGAACAAATCAGGCTGATTGGTATTGATGCGCCGGATTTAAAACAGCAGCCTTGGGGAGAAGCAGCCAAACAAAGACTAGAACAGCTAATTGGGGGAAAACAGGTATTGTTAGAATCTGACATCGAACAGAAAGACCAGTTCGATCGCAAACTAGCCTACTTGTGGCAAGATAAAAATTTGCTCAACGAACAGCTAGTCAAAGAAGGTTATGCCCTGGCCTCAGTGCGATCGCCCAACACCAAATATCAGCAGCGACTCATCAACGCTCAAGAATGGGCGAGACTCATGGGTAAAGGCCTGTGGAATCCAGAACGAGCCCTGCGCCAAACTCCCGCAGAATTTCGCCAACAAAATCGGAAATAGTCAGTTGGGCATTGGGCATTGGGCATTGGGCATTGGCCAAACAGGGCATTGGGCATTGGGCATTGGCCAAACAGGGCATTGGGCATTGGTTATTTGTGGGAGTCATTGGTGATTGCTTATTCGTTCATAAGGTTTGTAGTGACGAGTGAAGTTCTCAGCTCTAAAATCTCCGAAAATAATGACTTCAGTCCTTACTACGAACCTGTTTGATTGTGGGAGATTCACAAAACAAGATCTAACAACTAACAACTAACAATTAACAACTAACAACTGACAACTGACAACTAACAAATGACTGACAATCAACTGCAAAACTTCTTAGAAATAGCCACCGAAGCAGCCCTAGCCGCCGGTTCCGTCCTGAAATCTTTCTGCGGAAAATTAGAAAAAATTCAAGAAAAAGGCCGATCGGGCGATTTAGTAACAGAAGCCGATAAAGCCTCAGAAGCCGTCATCTTAGAAATTCTCGGCCGCCACGTACCCGACCACGCCATCCTCGCCGAAGAATCCGGCAAATTAGGAGATGCTAGCAGTAAATACCTGTGGGCGATCGACCCTTTGGACGGTACAACCAATTATGCTCACCAATATCCTTTTTGGGCCGTGTCGATCGGACTGTTAATCGACGGCGTACCACAAATTGGAGTAATTTACGACCCTTTTCATAACGAATTATTTCGGGCAGGCAAGGGATTGGGAGCAACCTGCAACCGGAAGCCCATCCAAGTTTCCCAAATCTCAGAATTGAGAACCAGCTTGCTAGTCACTGGCTTTGCATACGATCGGCGCGAAACAGCAGACAATAATTATGCCGAATTCTGTCACCTCACCCACCTCACCCAAGGCGTGCGGCGCAGCGGTTCGGCATCCCTAGACCTCGCACACCTCGCGATGGGGCGATCGGACGGATACTGGGAACGGGGACTCGCTCCTTGGGACGTAGCCGCCGGTGTAGTCATCGTCTCCGAAGCAGGAGGTAAAATTACAGCTTATGACGGCAGTGCCTTTGAGATGAACTCGGGTCGGATTTTGGCCACAAACGGCAGAATACACCCCGAACTCAGCAGCGCACTCCTAGCAGTTCCTCCCTTATCTTCATGGAAGTAGCGCCCCGCAGCCAAGGATCGGGGGTAGTACGGGGGTCACAACCCCTTGACTCAAGCTACATTAAAGGATAGTGAAAAGCCAGGAAAGGAAGAGTAAAATTTATGTCTTTTGAAATGACAAAAGGGCTGTTCAAGTATGACTTTATCGATCAGCACGCAATTTTGGGAATTCCCTTAGACGCCGAGTTTAACGACATCCGCAAGCGCTACATGAAAATCGCCCGCCGCTTGCATTCGGATACTTGCTCTTTTGAAGACCCAGCCGATAAAAACTGGGCCAACCAATTTTTATCAAAAGTAGTCAATCCGGCTTACAACAAATTCTCTAAGGAAAGCGATCGCAAAGAATACAACCTGCTATTAGCAACCATCAGCAAGCGCCTCGTTAAAGAACAGGCGAAAATGCAAATCGAAAGCGCAGCAGCCAAACAGTTAGCTACGGCTCAAAATTGGGAAGAAGCTTACAAAACAGCAGTTAGCAAACTCGCTCTCAAGCAGTACGAATCAGTTGAGGAAACGCAACAGGCGATCGATCAAATTAGCGAACTCAACATGGTTTACCTGCTGCGAAAAGAGCGCCTTGGCGGTGGTGGGGTTGCAGCCGGTTCACCTGCAAAAGCCACAACCCCAAGTAGCACAGAAAAAACAGCAGCAGCAACCCCAGCCACCGCAACTCCCGCGGCGCCTCCTCCGCCTAAAGTCGAACCCCCAAACACGCTGGCCGACCCCTATTGCCGCCGAGCTCAAGGATTTATGGACAGCAAAAATTACGCTAAAGCAAGTTTGGAGTTGAGGGAAGCCCTGAAACGCGACCCGAAACACAGCCAAGCCCACGCTATGTTAGCAATGTGTTACTTTGAACAAAATCAAGCCACAATGGCGAAACTTGAGATGAACAAAGCTTTGGCATCAAATCCTGAAGAACCGACGGCTTTGGAGGTTAAGAAAAAGCTGGAACAAGCTGCCGCAAAGGCAAAAAAAGGTGACGAAAAACCAGGATTTTTTGCAAGTTTGTTTGGCGGGAAGAAGAAGTGAGCAGTTGTGAATTGTGAGTTTGGAATAGTTAGAAAGTGTTGAATAGCTGAGCAGTGGATCGCTCTGACTCAAAAGAATCCAGAGTTGGCGATCGCACATCGGATCGCCTTCAAAATTATACCGTCAGTGCGATCGTCCCGCGATCGCGGATGCTCCAGAAACAACGGGACGATCGCACTGACGGAGAAAATGATTATTCCGATGCAAACGAAAACGATATGACGCCTTAATTTGTTAAAGTCGAATGTTAAGCTTGCCTTCTTCGACTTTAACACCGTCCCCTAAAGCTAAGCTTCTAAGCCCCATCTAAAATCTAAAATCTAAAATCTAAAATTGATATGACACCTTAATTTGTTAAAGTCGAATGTTAAGCTAGCATCGTTAGACTTTAACACCGTCCATAAAGCTAAGCTTCTAAGCCCCATCTAAAATCTAAAGTCTAAAATCTAAAATTGATATGGTTCACCAACCCCCATCCGGTGCAAGAGATTTATTGCCCCTTGACGTTGCTCAAAAAATTTCGATCGAACGGCGCTTGCAGCAGGTTTTTCACCGCTGGGGCTATCACCGGATTATTACTTCAACTCTAGAAAGGCTGGAGACTTTAATGGCTGGGGGCGCGATCGACCGATCGACTCTGATTCAATTGCAAGACGCCGAGGATGGAGAACTGGGTTTGCGGCCGGAATTGACAGCATCGATCGCCCGCGCGGCTGCAATGCGGATGGCCGGGACTCGCTGGCAGCCTCAGCGCCTCTACTACAACGCTAACGTGTTCCGCAAAGGCCCAGATACTGGCTCAGGCGGGCAACAGGAGTTCTATCAAGCTGGGGTAGAGCTGCTCGGCGCGGGGGGGACGGTTGCGGATGCGGAAGTGCTGCTGCTGCTGTCTGAGTGCTTGCAGAGCTTGGGAATTGATGACTGGCATTTGGTTTTGGGAGAAGCGGGCTTGACTGCAACATTGCTAGAACCGTTTCCGCCAAACGTGCGCCAGAAAGTTCGGGGGGCGATCGCCAATCTCGATCGAATTGCCTTGGAAACTTTGCCGCTGTCAACCGAATTGCGAGAAAGAGCTCTGCTGTTATTTGACTTGCGCGGCCGCCCAGAAGAGGTGTTGCCAATTGTTGCCAAGCTGGATTTAGATTTGCCGCAGCAAGCCGCGTTAAACAATCTCAAATCTGCGATCGAATTGCTGCACCAATGTCAATCAAAAATTCCCAATCAAAAATCCCACATTCACCTCGATTTGAGTTTAATTCAAACATTTGACTACTACACTGGAATTGTGTTTGAAGTTGTCAGCAGCAGCAAGACAGGACAGCGAGTTTTAGGACAAGGAGGACGCTACGACCAACTGTTGGGACTGTTCGACCCGCAAGGGCAAAATTCCCCCGGCATCGGGTTTTGTCTGAATATTGAAGATTTGCACCAAGTTTTGCTGACAGAGGGGCAATTGCCCACGGAGACACCAGCTAGCGAATGGTTGGTTGTGCCTGAAACTCCTGAATCTGGGGCGGCGGCCTTTGATTATGCTCGCAAACTCCGAGAGTCTACTCACCTAGTTCGGGTAGAAATAGATTTGGAGAGTCGGGAGACTGCGGAGGCGACCCGGGAATACGCGCGCGATCGACGAATTGCTCAAATTGCTTGGGTAAATGCCGAAGGATTGCCAACTATTGAAACGGTAAATTAGGGTCTGTTTTAAACGTAATTCCTAATTACCAATTGCTAATTTCTCATCTACAATCCCAAATCCAAAATTGAAATATGGCGCACACTATCGTTACGAATATTTGCGAGGGAGTTGCTGATTGCGTCGGCGCTTGTCCGGTTGCTTGCATTAACCCCGGCCCCGGCAAAAATGTCAAGGGTACTGATTGGTTTTGGATTGATTTTGATACCTGTATTGACTGCGGTATTTGTTTGCAGGTGTGTCCTGTCGAAGGTGCGATCGTTCCAGATGAGCGGCCTGAGTTGCAGCAAACTCCAACTTGATTGCAATTGAGGGCTAGATAGCTACATTAACTCAGGGGTAAGGTGCGCGGCCCGGCGCACCCTACATTCACTTTTTTTCCTAACCGCAGAGGGCACAGAGGGCGCAGAGAGGAAGGGTGAGAAATATTGGAAAAATCTAACGTTTAGATCTGTAAGTGAGGTTATTAATTATGTTACTTTTGTGAGTTCTTTCTCTTCCCTTCTCTTGTCTTCCTTCGTGTCCTTTGCGTCTTCGCGGTTCGTAAAAAAAGCCCGATCGCACTTTACAAAAAAATCTACCAAAAAATCTACAATAAAATCCTATGCAGCCGATCGCACTTTCCGACTCTCACATTTTATCCATGCGCACCCACGCTGAAAGCGCTTATCCTGAAGAATGCTGCGGTTTGTTGCTCGGTCGAGTTACTGCAGGTGTTAAAACTTTAGTAGAAGTTTGGCCGACTGAAAATGCTTGGAGTGCGGAAGCTGAAGAGAATTGGCCGGATCAAAAAGAATTGACAGAAAGACGCAGATATGCTATAAAGCCCGAAGATATGTTGCGGGCGATGAAACACGGGCGCGATCGCACTCTGGATATTATCGGTATATATCATTCTCACACGGATTGTCCCGCAGTGCCCTCAGAGTGCGATCGGACATTGGCCTGGGCCCAATACTCTTACATCATTGTGTCCGTCCGACAAGGCTGTTGGGAAGACCTCCGCAGTTGGAGTCTTGACGGAGAGGGGAACTTTCAAGCAGAGGAAATTCTCGCACAGGAACCGACTGAGATTAAGAAATAATTAGTAAAAATAACAAACTCGTAAAAATGCGAAAGATTTAGATAGGATATAATTCAAAATCTGCGCTACACACAATATCATGCTAAATCCTAATCTGGACGAGATCCAGCTCAACAAACAAGAATACGAACGCTACTCTCGCCACCTCATCCTCCCAGAAGTTGGATTGGAAGGGCAGAAGCGTCTCAAAGCTGCCAGCGTGCTCTGCATCGGTACGGGAGGCCTCGGTTCGCCGTTGCTGCTGTATTTAGCAGCCGCCGGTGTTGGCCGCATTGGGATTGTAGACTTTGATATTGTTGACCATTCCAATTTGCAGCGGCAGGTAATTCACGGCACTTCTTGGGTTGGGAAACCGAAGATTGAGTCGGCTAAAAATCGGATTTTAGAAATTAATCCTTTTTGTCAAGTTGATTTGTACGAAACTCGCGTTAGTTCCGAAAATGCGATCGACATTGCCACTCCTTACGATATCATCATCGACGGTACGGACAACTTCCCGACTCGTTATTTGATGAACGACGTTTGCGTGCTTTTAAACAAGCCCAACGTCTACGGTTCCATCTTCCGATTTGAAGGGCAAGCAACAGTTTTCAACTACGAAGGCGGCCCGAATTACCGCGATTTGTACCCGGAACCCCCGCCACCTGGCATGGTTCCTTCTTGTGCAGAAGGCGGCGTTTTAGGAGTTTTGTGCGGAGTTGTCGGTTCTATCCAAGCAACGGAAGCTATCAAGATTATCTTGGGTCAAGGCACTACTTTGAGCGGTAGACTGTTGCTTTACAATGCCTTAGATATGACGTTCCGGCAATTGAAACTGCGACCTAATCCAGTGCGTCCGGTAATTGAAAAGTTAATCGATTACGAACAATTTTGCGGCATTCCTCAAGCTAAAGCGCAGGAAGCGCAAGAACAACAGCAAATTTCTGAGATGACTGTCGCAGAACTTAAGGAGTTAATCGACAGCGGTGCGAAGGATTTTGTATTGTTAGATGTTCGCAATCCCAACGAGTATCAAATTGCTCAAATTCCTGGGTCGGTTTTGGTTCCTTTGCCGGATATCGAACACGGCGAAGGTGTCGCCAAGGTCAAGGAATTGTTGAACGGCCACCGCTTGATTGCACATTGCAAAATGGGCGGACGTTCTGCGAAGGCTTTGGGGATTTTGAAGGAAGCTGGAATTGAGGGGACTAATGTTAAGGGCGGAATTACTGCTTGGAGTCAAGAAGTAGACTCGTCTGTTCCTCAATATTAAGGCTAATCTTTTTCTGGGGCGGGTGATTTGCCCGCCCGGAACCGGGATTATGGCGGCGGCAACTGCTTATTTCTATTTAGTAGATTCTTGAACTTACCTAGTAGATTCTTGGAATTGGCCAGTAACAAAACCCCACCCCAAACTAGAGCCCCGGCACCGATACTAATCAACAATACGAAGGCAAAAGAATTAATTCCCACCTTCAGTAAAGGCAAAGCAATCATCTGATTCGGCGGGTCTTGTTTAATTAAATAAGGAGAACTGCCAGCCACTACCCCGGCTACTCCCAAACCAAAGCCGACAGCCTGAATCGTGACCTCTAATTTTGCATCCCGATAAGCTTCTTCGATCGCCACAATAGCTCTAATTGCCTCGGTTGCTTGGTCTAGCAAGCCGGAACCGTGTTTGAAATAGCCTAAATCTGCTTGAATCTGCCTTTGAAACTGCGGGCAAGTTTCTTTGCTGAATGTTTCGAGGAAACTTAAATTAATATCACTATCATTGTACTTGTTTCTTGCTTTTAAGTCAACACTTATTTGATTTAATTTATCCTGGTAATTTTGGGCGTTAATGGCGATCGTATTTTGGCGAAACTCCAAATCAATCAGCATTCGGGCATACTTGACAGCCCGAGGCGGCATCTCAATCATCTGAGTTTCCAGATATTTTAATTCTTCCTCCTTTAAACCCGCACCTTTCGATTGCTTCTGCTGAGCTTTATCTCGCTGCAAATACTTAAAAGTCTTGTCAATATCTAGTTCTATTTGCTTGTATTCCTCGCGAGTCACGGCGTAAAGCTTGCGGCTGTCGTGATAAGCGCGAAGAATCTTATTTCGGTACAAAAACAAATCCATAAAATCGCTGTACCGCGTCTCATCCCAGATTTCATCAGTTGTCGGACTGTTGAAAAACCAGATAATAATGTGACAGTAACGATCGGGCTGACTCGGATTACCATACTCCAAAATCGGACTGCCGAATAACTCGCCTTGACGGTAAAAATCCGGCTGGTTTTGACCAGAAATCAACTTTTCCAGACACTGTTTACCTAAAGCTTGGAGAAACTGCGAATCTGCCCGCGCCGCCTGATTTTGTTCGACACTCAGCCAAGCGGTAAGCAGCAGAGTTTGACCGAAATAACTCTGCACGAAATCCGGCAGCAAGCAGTTATCGGGATTAAATTTCTTGAAGATGCTAACATCGACATCAGGTGTTTTAATGCTGTTAACTTTTTCAGGTACAAAAATTTTTAAACCCAGGGCATAGCTGTCATCAATCCGCAGCGGTTGGGCAAAACCTTTGACAGGAATTTGCTGATTCTCAACCGAAATCTCCTTATCAAAGGGTAGAGAATTGCGGTTGCGAACACGTTGTTTATTAATCAGGTTAACTCGGAAGCCGACAGGTTCCTCTTTTTTGTGCAAATAGCTGTCATTAAATTTTGTACTGACTGCTAATTTAGTTTGCAAAATCTCATGGCAGTTATGCCACAAACTGGCTGGTTCCACAGGCGAATTAGACTCTGATTCTAGGGCATCGCAGAGGTGAAAGGCAAATAAATAAACGTTGGGGGCATAGATTTGGCTAGTTGGAGTCATTGCTGGTATCTGATTAATTATTTGCTGCGCTTTCTTGAAGCTTTTTGTAGCTATCTTCAATGCTTTGACGCAGGGTTTGAGTGATATTGGTTAGTGGCGGTGTTGGAGTTGGGGTGGGTTCGCCCGCATCGTCGAAATCTTTTCGCAGCAGACTCTCTCTTAATTGTTCTCCCAATCCATTATTGCCACACCACTTGCTGATAGTGAAAGCAATGGGAAACAATTCCTCATCGGCGGATTCTGCTATTTCTTCCTCTAATTTGGGTAATTTTTTCCAGGCTGTCGGCATGAAGATACTCGGATTTTGGTGCAGCCATTTGAGAAAGATAGCGATCACTTTTTCAGGTTCCATTGTAGTTACTCCCGCGATTAAAAAATATAATTTTGTAGGGGCGGGTTTTACCAACAATAATTGCCTGAAATCGACAATCTCTCCAACCCGCCCCCGCCCAACGAAAAATCATCACCTACATTTTAACATTCGATGCAAATTTCAGGTTGATGTGGGTTATCGGTGGGGTGGGACGGGTTTATCTAGATTGTTGGTCATCGTTATATATTGTTTGTAAAACCGCCCCTACAAAATCATGATGGCACACCTAACTTAATATCCTGTCGCACAGAATGCGGCCCAATATTTCGGATCGCGGAACGGCTGTTCCTCACTCGAACACACTAACCATAATTCCACACTTTGTCTAGATTTTTTATCTAAATTTAACAATCCTACCCAAACTCGAAAATCTTCCATACTCGCCCCGCGCATCCAGTTTTGCGCCGCATTCAAAGCGACTGCTACTGAATCTGCATCCGGCAATTCCTGATAAAATTTAATCATCAAAATTGCCGTGGCAAAATCATCGACAGCCCACAGACTGCTGACAACATTCATGCTACCCGCATACAAAAAACCGCTGGGTAAACCAATGTATTCATCCGTCATTGCGGTTGAGGTGGTTAACCCGGTTTCGCAGGCGGAAAGTGTGACGAGACTGCACTGCGGTAACTGCAATTCGGCAAATATTTCTCGCAGGGTGAGGCATTTTTCTGGGATGGCTTTTCTGCCGCTGCGTAGGGTGACATAGCGCTGTTTTTCATCGGGCTGATTTGACTCTGGGGGCGGGGGTGAGGTTTGCGGTTCCAGGGAATCGGCTAAGACTAGGGATGACAGCAGCGGATAGTCAAAGTTGAATACGCCGTGACAGGAAAAGTGCAGGTAGCTGGTGTTTGAGAGGTTTTCTCGGTTGTCGTTGAGGGCGGTTTTTGTGGCTTGTTTTTTGAGTAAAATTTGGTGCGGATTGAATCGAGTTTTGATGGTTTCTACCTCCATGTCGGCGTTGAATAAGTCTTCGGTGGGATTCTGGAGGGCAAATAGTTGTTGCTGATTTGGTGGGGGGGAGTTTCTGGTGGTGATGCGATTTTTTACGAGTTCCAGCAGTTGCAAGCTGGGGGCGTATTTCACGCCGGCGGGGAAGCTGTCGAGGAGGTAGCCGCAAAAGTTGGTTTTTTCTTTAAATCGGGTTTCTGAGGTGAATTGTAGGGCGTGGAGGGGGAATAGGTGCAGGTAGCGGTGGGGTACTAGGATTAGTTGTTTGCAGTTGGGCGGGATGTGGGCGATTATCTCGTTTAGTCGCAGGATTTCTGAGAGTTTTTCGAGTTTTTGGGATAGGGTTTTTTGCCAGGTTGTGTTGGTGTTTTTGGTGCGGTATTCGTCGAGATAGTTGTTTTTCCAGGTTTCTAATTCGGCTATTTCGGTTGTGGTATATGTGACTGGTTTTATGCTGTCGCGGGTGATGATGAAGGCTGATCCTCCCCAGCTATCCTCGGAGTTGGAGTTATTGCCGATGTACCATTCTATGATTGCTGTTTCGGTGTCTAAGGTTTGTTGGAATTTGGTGATGTCGATGGGTTCGACTTTTTGAGTTAGGGTGAATTCTGGTTCTCGCTGTTTTATTTGTTCCAGCAGTTGTGTTAGTTGCTGTGAAGTTGTTTCTAATTTGGCTTTTTGTTGTTGGAAATATTCGGGACTGAGGCTGCGGGTTTGGGTTGTGGGTTGTGAGGGAGAGTCTTCGGGAACCCCCCCCGGCCCCCCCTTGGTAAGGGGGGGAGAAAGAGGGGGAGGAGATGGGGTTTCTGTTTCTAGGAGTTGTTGGGAGGCGGCGATTTGGCGGCGCAGGTTTTGGAGTTGCTGTTTCTCGGTTTCGGTGGCTGTTTTGGGGTAGATTTCGCTGTTGGTGAAGAGTTCGACTAGGTAGCGGGATTTGCTACGTTCGATTGTTTGCAGGGCTTTGTCATATTGTTGGTGATTGATGCAGGATTGCATCATTTTTTCGTAGACATCGAGATTTTCTTCGATGATTTCTCGTTTACGGTTGTCCGAGGTTATCCACTCGCGGCTTTGTTCGACTGCTTCGATGGCTTTTTTGTAGCCGAATATGGCTGTTTCCCACAAACTTTCTGCAAATCCTAAATTGCCTAGATTTCGCCCTGTTTGCAGAGAGTCAATTGGCAAAGTTGTGGGAGTGCGAACTTCTAAAGCTGCTTCATAAAGTTCGATCGCCTTTTCGAGATTCTCACCCCGTTCTCCTTTGATTCTGCTAGAGTAAGCAACTGCTAAATTATTTTGAGTATCAGCCCATCGTTGCGGGGAAGCAGGGCGGGTACAAACTTCTAAAGCTGCTTCATAAAGTGCGATCGCCCTTTCGAGATTCTCACCCCGTTCTCCTTCGATTCTGTCACTGTAAGCAAGTGCCAAATTATTTTGAGTCATCGCCCAATATTGGGGAAAAGCATCGCGGGTGCGAACTTGTAAAGCTGCTTCATTAAATGCGATCGCCCTTTCGAGATTCTCACCCCGTTTTCCTTTGATTCTGTCACGGTAAGCAATTGCCAAATTATTTTGAGTCAGTGCCCAATCTTGGGGAAAAGCATCGCGGGTGTAAACTTGTAAAGCTGCTTCATAAAATGCGATCGCCCTTTCGAGATTCTCACCCCGTTCTCCTTTGATTCTGTTACGGTAAGCAAGTGCCAAATTATGTTGAGTCATCGCCCAATATTGGGGAAAAGCATCGCGGGTGTAAACTTGTAAAGCTGCTTCATAAAGTGCGATCGCCCTTTCGATATTCTCACCCCGTTTTCCTTTGATTCTGTCACTGTAAGCAAGTGCCAAATTATCTTGAGTCAGTGCCCAATATTGGGGAAAAGCATCGCGGGTGTAAACTTGTAAAGCTGCTTCATAAAATGCGATCGCCCTTTCTATATTCTCACCCCGTTCTCCCTTGATTCTGCTATAGTAAGCAACAGCCAAATTATTTTGAGTCTGTGCCCAATCTTGGGGAAAAGCATCGCGGGTGCGAACTTGTAAAGCTGCTTCATAAAATGCGATCGCCCTTTCGAGATTCTCACCCCGTTTTCCTTTGATTCTGTCACTGTAAGCAATTGCCAAACTATTTTGAGTCTGTGCCCAATCTTGGGGAAAAGCATCGCGGGTGAGAACTTGTAAAGCTGCTTCATTAAATGCGATCGCCCTTTCGAGATTCTCACCCCGTTTTCCTTGGATTCTGTCACTGTAAGCAATTGCCAAATTATTTTGAGTCATCGCCCATTGTTGGGGAAAAGTATCGCGGGTGAGAACTTGTAAAGCTGCTTGATAAAATGCGATCGCCTTTTCGATATTCTCACCCCGTTCTCCTTTGATTCTGTTACTGTAAGCACTTGCCAAATTATTTTGAGTCATCGCCCATTGTTGGGGAAAAGCATCGCGGGTGAGAACTTGTAAAGCTGCTTGATAAAATGCGATCGCCTTTTCGATATTCTCACCCCGTTCTCCTTTGA